>JACPAU010000087.1 GCA_016180705.1 Candidatus Methylomirabilota bacterium | reverse complement strand
CAGGAGGGCCCCGTATTCGTCTGGCGTCCCCTCCCGGCGGGTCGCGACCCGCCACTGGTGCAGCAGGGCCTCGCCCCGGAAGAGGCCGAGACCGATGTTGGTGTTCCCCACGTCCAGGACCAGGAGCATCAGACCTCCCCGAGGAGGGTGACCTCCCCCGCCACCAGCCGGCGGATGCGACCGTCCGGCAGCCGGAGCGCGAGGGCCCCGTCCGCCTCCAGGCGGAGCGCCACCCCGGAAAGCTCCGCGTCCCCCTCCCGCGCGCGCACGGCCCGGCCCAGCGTGACCGACCGGGCCGCGGCCTCGGCGAGGGCCGGCCCCGGCCCCGCCGCCAGGAACTCCCGGTAGCGCGCGTCCAGGCGCCTCAAGAGCGCGCGGAAGAGGTCCGCCCGCGGTACCGGCCGGTCGGCGGCCATCGCCACCGAGCCGGCGCGGCCCCGGAGCGCCGGCGGGAAGTCCGCCTCACCCTGGTTGACGTTCACCCCGACGCCCAGGATGACGACCGGCGCTCCCGCCCCCCGGGCGGCCAGGTCCGTCAGGATCCCGGCCACCTTCCGCCCGGCCAGGAGAACGTCGTTCGGCCACTTGATGCCGCCGGGGAGGCGCCCCGCCGCCGCCTCCAGGCCCTCCGCCACGGCGACCGCAGCCACCTGCGTGAGCACCGGCGCGCCGACGACCGGGATCGGCGGCCGCAAGATGCTGGAGAACCAGAGACCCAGGCCGGGCGGCGAGGACCACGCCCGGCCGAACCGTCCCCGGCCCGCGGTCTGCCGCTCCGCCAGGACGACGGTCCCCTCGGCCTCCCCGGCGGCCGCGAGCGCCGCCGCCACCGCGCTGGTGGAGGTCACCTCCCGATGGCAGAGGACCCGCCGCCCGATCAGCGCGTCGCGGTCCCGGAGCCGCAGGGCCTCCCCGTCGAGCAGGAGGCCGTCGCCCTCCCCGCCCACGCCGTCACCCCCGGGAGGACTCCAGCAGCGCGAGGTGCTCGAGGAGCTTCCCCCGGACCTCGCCGAGTTCGCGGGCCACCCCGGTCTCCTTCTCCACGACCTCCGCGGGGGCCTTCGCCCGGAACGCGGGGTTCTCCAGCTTCCCCCGGACCCGGGCGAGCTCCCGGTCCACCTTCTCGACCTCCTTTCGGAGGCGGGCGATCTCCGCAGCGAAGTCGATGAGGCCGGTGAGCGGGACGTACACGTCCATCCCCCGGACGACCGTGGCGGCGGCGGCGGGCGGCTTGCCCTCCGCGGCCCCGACGCGGAACTCCCGGATGCGGCCGAGCGCCCGCACGTAGCCCTCCGTCGCCCGGAGGACGGCTTCCTGCCCGGCGTCCCGCGAGCGGCAGATGACCGTGAGCCAGGCCGCCGCGGGGATGTTGACCTCCGAGCGGAGGTTGCGGACCGCCCGGACCAGGTCCATCACCAGCTCCAGGGCGGCGGTCGCCTCGGAGTCCCGGCGGGCCGCCTCCGGCCCCGGCCAGGGAGCCCGCATGATGGTCGCTCCCTCGTGGGGGAGGCGCTGCCAGATCTCCTCCGTGATGAAGGGCATGATCGGGTGCAGGAGGAGGAGGGCCTCCGCCAGGACGTGGGTGAGGACCGCGCGGGCCGCCTCGGCTCCCGGCCCGTCCCCCTCCGTGAGGCGGCGCTTGGCCATCTCCAGGTACCAGTCGCAGTACTCGTGCCACACGAACTGGTACAGGGCGGAGGCCGCCTCGTTGAAGCGGAAGGTCTCGAGGGCCTCCGTGACCGCCGCGACCACCTCCTGGAGCCGGCTCAGGATCCAACGGTCGGCTAGGTCCGCCGAGGCGGGCGGCGCCCCCGGGGGCAGCGGCGCCCCGCGGGCGAGGTGCGGCGCCAGGAACCGGTAGGCGTTCCAGAGTTTGTTGCAGAAGTAGCGATACCCCTCGATCCGCTCCTCCGAGAGGCGGATGTCCCGGCCCTGCGCGGCCAGCGCCGCCAGTGTGAAGCGGAAGGCGTCCGCGCCGTACTTGTCGATGACCACGAGGGGGTCGATGACGTTCCCCCGCGACTTCGACATCTTCTGTCCCTCGGCGTCCCGCACCAGGGCGTGGATGTAGACCTGGCGGAAGGGGACCTCTCCCAGGGACTTGAGGCCCATCATGATCATCCGGGCCACCCAGAAAAAGAGGATGTCGAAGCCGGTGACCAGGACCGAGGTCGGGTAGAAGACCTGGAGGGCCTTCGTCCGCTCGGGCCAGCCCAGGGTCGAGAAGGGCCACAGCGCGCTGCTGAACCAGGTGTCCAGGACGTCCGGGTCCTGGACGAGCTCGTGGCGCCCGCAGGTGGGGCAGCGCGCTGGCGCCTCGCGGGCCACAATTGCCTTCGCCTCCGGAAGAATCGTGTAGCGCTCGTCAGTGTAGGCAGGCATCGCGCCCTTCTCGGCGGCGAAGGCCGGACCTGTGGCCGTCTGCACGACCTGATCGGCGTTGCAGTGCATGCAGTACCAGGCTGGGATTCGGTGTCCCCACCAGATCTGCCGGGAGATGCACCAGTCGCGGATGTTGCGCATCCAGTCGAAGTAGTTCCGCTCCCACTGTTCGGGAACGATCCGGACCCGCCCCTCCTCGACCACGCGGATTGCCGGCTCTGCCAACGGCTTCACCCGGACGAACCACTGGGGTGTGAGGAAGGGCTCGATGACGGTCTGGCACCGGTAGCAGCGGCCGACGGCGTGGCGGTAGGGCTCTTCCTTCACCAGGAGCCCGTCGGCGCGCAGATCCTCGAGGATCATCCGGCGGGCCTCGGCGCGATCAGCCCCCACGTAGCGCCGGGCCCGCGCGCTCTCGATTGGTCTTCGCGCGTCATCCACCAGGAACCCTGCGCTAATCGTCCCCGTCTCGGTGAAAGCCTTAATGGGATCCCCGAGGCTGTGCCGCGTGCCGATTTCATAGTCGTTCTGATCGTGGCCGGGCGTCACCTTCAGCGCCCCGGTCCCAAAGTCCCTCGCCACTGCCCGGTCGGCGATCACCGGGAGCCGGCGGCCGACGACGGGCAGGAGGACCGTCCGGCCGACGGCGTCCCGGTAGCGGGGGTCCTCGGGATGGACTGCGACCGCCACGTCCCCCAGCATCGTCTCCGGGCGCGTCGTGGCCACGACGAGGCCCCCGCCTTGGTCATCGGCGAACGGGTAGCGGATGTGCCAGAGGCGCCCCTCCTGCTCCTCGTGCACGACCTCGATGTCGGCGAGGGCCGTCTGGCAGCGTGGGCACCAGTTCACGAGGCGCTCGGCCCGGTAGAGGAGGCCGTCCTCGAAGAGCCGGACGAAGACCTCCGTGACCGCCCGGGACCGGGGGGGATCCATCGTGAACGCCTCGCGCGCCCAGTCGCAGGAGGCCCCCAGGTGCTTGAGTTGCCGGATGATCGTGCCCCCGGACTCCGCCTTCCACTGCCAGACCCGCTCGAGGAAGGCCTCCCGGCCGATCTGGTACCGCGTCCGGCCCTCCTCGGCCAGTTGCCGCTCGACCACGTTCTGGGTAGCGATCCCGGCGTGGTCGGTCCCCGGCATCCAGAGGGCGTTGTACCCCTGCATCCGCCGCCACCGGACGAGGATGTCCTGGAGCGTGTTGTTCAGAGCGTGGCCCATGTGCAGGGAGCCCGTGATGTTGGGGGGCGGGATGACGATGCAGTACGGAGGGGAAGCCGACTCCTCGTCGGCGTGGAAATAGCCGGCCTCCTCCCAGACCCGGTACCAGCGCTGTTCGACCGGGCGGGGATCGTACTGACCCTCGTGGGAACTCTGGGGTTCGCGGGCTGTCGCCATGGGCTCGCCGTGGGTCAAAAAAGGGCGGGGAAGAGGGGGATCCCCCTCCGCCCCGCCCCCGGGGGGGCTAGGCTTTCTCGGGTGGGCCTTCGGCCTGGGCCTTGATCCGCTCGATCTCCTGGGTGATGAGGTGCTCGGCCAGGTCGGGGACCACCTCCCAGACGATCCGCTCGATCTTCCCGGCGAGACGCTCGCTCACCTCCTGCACGAGGGCCCGGGTCACCTTTTCCGTGATCTCCCGGGTGACCCGGTCGGTGTCCATCGGATGGGTCGCGGGCGCCGGAGTCGGCGCGGACCTGGTGGGCGCCGGGGGCGGGCCCGGCGCGGCGGCCGGCTCGAGGTCGGGCAGGATCTCGAGGCTCTCGAGGAGCGGAATAGCGAGGTCTTCCGCGGGCGCCGGCGCCGCCGGGGCCGGGGGGGCCGCAGCGGGCGGCGCGGGCCCCTCGAGGTCCACCCGCCCACCTTCGACGGACAGACCGAGGGAGGCCGCCATGTCCTTCAGAGTGGAGGCCACGTCCGTGGTCTCATCCAGGGAGAAGACCGGCTCCCCTTCCGCCGGCGGAGCGGAGGGCGGCCGGGCCTCTTCCACCAGAGGGCCGAGCTTCAGCCCGGGGCCGCTCGGCTCCGGGAGCACGTACGGCGACCCTCCCGCGGGCTCCTCCCGCTCGAGCAGCTCCCAGAGCTTCTCCTCCGAGACCTCCGCCTCTCCCCCCTGCGACGGGGCCGGCGCGATCGAGGGGGCCGGCGAGGGGAGCCCCGGCACGTCGCGCTCGAGCTCCAGGGGCGGCGGCCCAAACGCCGGTCCCGGGGCTGGGGAAGCGGGGGGCGGCGGCGCGGGCGCGGCGGTCGCTGAGCGGGAGAAAAGGAGCTGCTTCACCTTCCCGATGAGGAGCTGGGACTCGAAGGGCTTGGTGACGAAGTCGTTGGCCCCGACCCGGACCCCCTCGTTCCTGTCGAAGGCCTCGAAAGTCCCAGTCAGCAGGATGATCGGGACATCCTTGAGCGCGGGGTCTTTCCGGAGGGTCTCGCAGACCTCGTACCCCGACTTGTCCGGCATCACCAGGTCAATCAGCATGAGGTCCGGCCGCACCTCGCGCGGCTTCCGGATCGCCTCCTCGCCGCTGCGAGCCGGGACGATCTGGAAGTTCTCCTTGCTGAACGTGAGCTCCACCACCTTCTGGATGGTCACGCTGTCGTCAGCCACCAGGATCCGGGCTCCCATGCCCTCCTCCTCTGCGGTCACGCGAACGGCCCGCGGGACTGCGGCCCTACTCCCCCATGGCAATGGGCTCGGCGGAGGCCAGCAGGCGGCTGGTCGCCAACCAGACCACCGGCCGCCCGTCCAGCCGGGCGACCCCCCGGATGTACTCGGCCCGGAGGCCGAACACCTGCGGGGGCGCCGGGAGCATCTCGTCCGCCCGCACCCCGAGGACCCGCGCGGCGTCGTCCACCGTGATCCCCAGCGACACGCCCTCCCAGGCGACGTGCAGGAGGACGGGCCGGGCCCCGGGGCCGGGCTCCGGCAGCCCCAGGCGGCGCCGGAGGCTCAGGACGGGCAGGAGCCGCCTCTTGTGCTCCACGATCCCCTCGATGTAGTGCGGCGGGCGCGGGGTCGGGACGGACCGGCGGTAGGGGATGACCTCCTTCACCTCGTGGATGTCGAGCCCGAAGAGGCGATCCCCCACTCTGACCGCCAGGAGCCGAATCTGCTCCGGCTCCGGGGCGGCCTTGGCCCGCGCCCCCAGCGCGCCCGCCCTCAGCATGGCCGCCCCTCCGTCACAGGTCCCCCGCCGCCGTCTGCAGGAGGGGTCCCAGGCTCTCCCCCTCCAGAAGGAAGACCGGGCCTCCCTCCTGCCAGGCCACGGCCCGCACCGTCCCCGGCATCAGGCGGGAGGCCATGGCCGGCATCGCCCGGAAGCTCGCCTCGGAGAGATCCGCGATTTCGAGGGTCCGCTCCACCAGGAGCCCCAGCTTTCTCCCCTCCGCCTCCACGATCAGGACCCGCCGGACCGCCCGGCCCGTCTCGGCCCCCTCGAAGAGGGCGACCAAGTCCACCGTCGGGAGCGTCCCCCCCTGCACGGGAATGCTCCCCAGGAAGGGTCGGGGGCCGGACGCTGCAGGAGGAGTGCCAGGCGCGTCCGTGACCTCGCGGAGGACCCGCACATCCAGGCCGCAGCGGAACCCCCCGGCCTCGAACAGCAGGTACCGGCGGGTCTTTGCGGGCGCGGGCGCCTCAGCCCGGCGCACCGCCTTGCTTGGAAACGGCACTCGGCCTCCTCCGGGGTCCCCCCGCAAGCCCCCTAAATAGCGAAAAGATAGCATAAACTACCGTGGCGCCCCCCTGCTGTCAAGCGCCAAGCGGGCGCCATTGACAGGTTCGGGGCAAGTGGATACGCTGGGACCTCCTCGCGGGGCGCCCCTTCGGGGGATACCGCTCGATGGACGGCGGACGCTGCCGGCCGATGTGTCGCTCCTGAACAAGCGGCGCGGCGACGGCCAC
>JACPAU010000086.1 GCA_016180705.1 Candidatus Methylomirabilota bacterium | reverse complement strand
GGCCCCCAGGAGAAACGTCCCCCCGGGGACTTTCGCGTCCCCCGGCAGCGGCCCGCCCCCGCCGACCGGCGCTCCCCCGGGGACGGGGGACAGGCGCGGAGGGGGGTACCCCAGGGTCTGGCGGGTGTAGGTAAATGCCTCGGTGTGCATGTCCTCGTGGAAGACGGAGAGCAGGAGAAAATACACTTCGGTGCCGGCCGGCGCGCGCTGCCGCAGCCGGTCCAGCACCCGGTCGCGGACCCGGCGCATGTACGACAGCGTCTCCTGGCGCGATGGGAGCGGCAGGTCCCACCGCGTGTCGTGGGGGATTGCCGCGGAGTCGTACAGGGCGTCCCCGTCCTCCCGAATCGGCTTCTGCCGGCCGACGTGCCTCAGGACCCACTTCTCCTGGAACCACGCCATGTGCCCGATCTCCCAGAGCAGGGGGTTGACGATGGGAAGGCGTGGACCCAGCAGTTGGTCGGGGGTGAGATCGGCCACCAGCTCGAAGGTCCGCTCCCGCGCGTCCCGCACCCACTCGGGGAGCTGCGCAGCCGTCATGAGCGATGTCCTCGATGGAGCCATGGGGGAAGTCTCCAGTACGGCTCCGACGGCTTGACCTGGACGGCCAAGCGGCGCCTCCCATGGGGCACCGGAAATATCGTCAGAACCTCCCCCGCCTGTCAAGGTCCACCCGGGCGTGCACCGGGCGGGACGCCCCGGGGCTCACCAGTGCAGGATCAGGGGGAGGAGGAGCGGCACCAGGAGCGTCAGGCAGGTTCCCTGGAGGAGGGCCACCGCCGTCATCTCGCCCCGGGTCGCGCGCGCCACGACGGGCAACGTGACGTCCATCGTGGTCGCCCCGCCGGTGGAGACGGCGGCCAGACCGCCCAGTCTCCGGGCCAGCACCGGGATGCTGGCGATGGCAATCAGCTCGCGGGCCACGTTGGCCAGGAATCCCAGCGCCCCCAGTTCGGCGCTGTGGATGCGCGTGAGCAGGATCCCTGTGAGGCTGTACCAGCCGAGCCCCGCCCCGACCGCGCCGGCCTCCCGGAGCGGCATCCGGAGCACGGCGCCGGCCACCATTGCCCCGGCCACGCTGAACAGCGCCACGCCAGCCGGCAGGAGGAGGGCCCGCCAGCCCAGCCTCCGGAGGGCTTCCCACGCCTCCCGCTTCCGCCCGACCCCAACTCCCGCGAGCAGCAGGACGAGGAGGAGGGCGCCCTCGATGACCGCCTCGACCCGGCCGACGTAGGCGGGCGGGAGCAGGCCGCTCGCCCCCGCCGCGATCCCGGCCACGATCGAGCCCACGACGAGGACCGTCACCGGCTCCTCCGCTGCTCCAGGGGCCAGGCCGCCAGCACGCTCCCCAGGACCGCACCCGCCGCCAGGACGGCGGCCTTGAGCCCGAGCGCCGGGAGGCTGCTGAGGAGCTGGGGGTTCCCGCCGATCCTGACCCCCATGGAGAAGAGGAGGACGGCGAGTCCGGCCGCCATGAGGCGGTCCAGCCACGGGAGGAGGGGCGGCGGCATGGCGAGGAGGGCGCCCAGCAGGCACCCGAGCAGGACAGCGGCCAAAATGAGGAGCATGGCGGACGGCCTCCGCGCTGGCGGGCGGGCGAACCCCGGGCGCCCGGGTGTTGTACCATGCCGGCCCCGGCGGGCCTACCCGAAATCGGCTGGACCCGGGCAGGCACCCCCGCTAGACTTCCAGCATGCGACTTTTCCCCCTCGGTCCGATTCCCTACGCCGGCCCCGAGTTCCCCGGCCTCTCCGTCGAGCAGTACGGCCTGGAGGGCGTTTCGGATCGCCTGGCCGGCCTCACCCGCAGCCTCATGGAGCGGATCGGCCAGGGCAGCGAGCGGAACCTCCTCCTGGTGGATGCGGGACCGTTCGGCGCCGCGGGAAACGATCCCGGCCGGCGCGCGCTGGTCTCGCCGGGGGCTCTCTGGATTCTCGTGGATCCCGCGACCGTCACCGAGTTCAGCCTGGCCCGGGAGATCGTCCCGTTCCTCTACCACTTCCACCTGCCTACCCCGAGCCGGGGGGCCCAGGGGGCGAGGCAAGCCGCCCTCGCGATGATCGAGGAGTGGTTCCTCGCCCGGGCGGCAGACCGGAAGGTGCTCGAGTTGGGCTTCGCCCACGAGGAGTGGGCGCAGAGCCTCCTGCGGGGGGAGCCGGCCGGCTTCCCGCCGCCGCCCGAGGAGGCCCTGCCCCCGGCATCCCGCGTCCGCCTCGCCCTGGCCCTCCTGGCCTGCCTGCTGGCGGAGCCGGAGGTGGCCGTGGACGGGCGCATCCTGCCTGAGACTCAGGACGCCTTCGCCGAGCGCCTCCGCCAGGCCCGCCCGGACTTCCCGAAGGCCTTCGAGGTCGCCCACGGGGCGACGCACGTCCTGCAGGAGATCGGCTTGGAGAGCGAGGAGGGGCTCCTCGAGGCGTTTCTCACCCTGCTCACCCGGACGCCGCTTCTTGCCCCGCTGGGGCTGGAGGCGGTTCCGAAGCGGACGGGGCTCCACCTCCGCCACCTCCCCCCGGCGCGCCCGTCCGCTGCCCCCCACCCGGGTCGCAATGCCCCGTGCCCCTGCGGTAGCGGCAAGAAGTTCAAGCACTGCTGCGGCGCCTGATGGGCGAGCCGCCGGGGTGGTGACATGCGCCAAGAACCCGCTACAATATTCCCATCTCTCTCGAGCGGCCCGCCCTCACCGTGAGACCGACGAACGTCCCATGATCGTTGGGGTCCCCAGGGAAACCTATCCGGACGAGCGACGCGTGGCCCTCGTGCCTGCGGTCCTGGCCTCGCTGGCCAAAGCCGGGCTCGAGGCACTCGTGGAGGCCGGCGCCGGCACCGCCGCCGGCTATCCAGATGCCGCGTACGTCGAAAAGGGTGCGCGGATCGCCTCGTCCCGCGCCGGGGGCTTCAGTGCGGCGGGCGGGATCCTCCAGGTCCGGGGCTACGGCGCCAATCTGGAAGCCGGCCGCGGGGACCTTCGGCTGTTGCGCCAGCAACAGGTGCTCATCGGCCAGTTCGATCCCCTGTACGCGCTCGAGGCCGCCAAGGAGATTGCCTCCACCGGGGCGACGACATTCGCCCTGGAACTCCTGCCGCGCATCGCCCGCGCCCAGAGCATGGACGTCCTGTCCTCCATGGCCACCGTCAGCGGGTACAAGGCCGTCCTGATGGCCGCCACCCTTCTGCCGAAGATGTTTCCCATGCTCATGACCGCTGCCGGCACCGTCGCCCCCGCGCGGGTGTTCGTGGTGGGCGCAGGCGTTGCCGGACTGCAGGCTATCGCCACCGCCCGGAGGTTGGGCGCGGTGGTCGAGGCCTTCGACGTCCGCCCCACGGTCAAGGAGCAGATCGAAAGCCTTGGAGCCAAGTTCGTGGAGCTGCCCCTGGAGGTTGCCGATGCCCAGGACGCAGCCGGCTATGCGCGGGCCCAGGAGGAGGGGGTCTACGCCCGGCAGCGGGAGGTCATGGCCCGCCTGGTTGCCCAGAGTGACGTCGTGATCACCACGGCCTTGATCCCCGGCCAGCAGGCCCCGCTCCTCATCACCGGGAAGATGGTGGCCAGCATGGCGCCAGGGTCGGTGATCGTGGACCTGGCCGCGGACCGGGGTGGCAACTGCGAACTGACGCGGCCCCACAAGACCGTGGTGGAACATGAGGTGACCCTCCTCGGACCCGTCAATCTGGCTGCGACGGTGCCGCACCACGCCAGCCAGATGTACGCCAGAAACGTTTCGGCCTTCCTCCAGCACCTGGTGAAGGACCGGGAGATCCACGTTGACACGAGCGACGAGATCATTCGCGAGACGCTCCTGACCTGGGCGGGAAAGGTGGTGCACCCCGGGATCCGCGAGGCCCTGGGGCTCGCTCCGGCGGCCCCCCGCGACGAAAGGACACCGGAATGGAAGCGTTCGCCGTCACGCTGACGGTCTTCGTGCTGGCGATGTTCGTGGGGTTCGAGGTCATCACGAAGGTCCCCCCCACCCTCCACACGCCGCTGATGTCGGGGTCGAACGCGATCTCGGGGATCACCATCATCGGCGCCATTCTCTTGGCCGGGCTCGACCTGACCGCGCTCACGACGACCCTCGCATTCGTTGCGGTCGTATTCGCCACGATCAACGTGGTCGGGGGGTTCCTGGTCACCCACCGGATGCTCGAGATGTTCAAGAGGAAGTAGACGGCGATGCGCGCCGCGCTCATCAACTTCGCCTACCTGGTCGCCGCCACGCTCTTCGTTCTGGGTTTCAAAGGACTCTCGAGCCCCCGGACCGCGGTCCGCGCCAACATGATCGGCGCCCTCGGGATGCTCATCGCGGTGGTCGCCACCCTCCTGGATCGAGGCATCGTGAGCTACGGGGTGATCCTGGCCGGCCTGGGGGCGGGGTCCGCGATCGGCGCGGTCCTCGCCCTCAACATCCGGATGACCGCCATGCCGCAGATGGTGGCCCTGCTCAACGGCTTCGGGGGCGGAGCCTCGGTGCTGGTGGCCGGGAGCGCCCTCCTCGGGGCCCTGGCACTGGGGCAGGCGCTCCCGTACCAGTCCAGTGTGGCAACGGCCGCGTCGGGGATCATCGGGGCCGTCACGTTCTGGGGGAGTCTGGTCGCCTACGCGAAGCTCCAGGAGCTCGTTCCCGGGAGACCCCAGGCCTTTCCGGGACAGCAGATCCTCAATGGGGGGCTGCGCCTGGTCTCCCTCCTGCTCGGCGCGTGGCTCGTGAGGGAGCCGCACGCCACCGGCCTCTACTGGGGGCTCGTCATCGTGGCCTCGGTGCTCGGGGTCACGAGCGTCCTCCCGATCGGCGGCGCGGACATGCCCGTGGTGATCTGCCTCCTGAACTCCTACTCCGGCCTCGCGGCCTGCGCGACCGGGTTCGTCCTCAACAACAACGGGCTGATCATCGCCGGCTCGCTGGTGGGCGCCTCGGGAATCATCCTCAGCCAGATCATGTGCAAGGCCATGAACCGGTCCCTCGCCAACGTCCTGTTCGGCGGTCTCGGCGCCGAGGTCGCAACCGGACCCCTGGCCGATGAGGTCTATGCCGGCAAGGTCAAAGCCGCTTCCCCCCAGGAGATCGCGATGGTGATGGAGACCGCCCGCCGGGTGGTGATCGTGCCGGGATACGGGATGGCCGTCTCCCAGGCCCAGCACGCAGTGCGCGACCTGGCCAGGCTGCTCGAGTCCCGCGGAACCGAGGTGGAATTCGGCATCCACCCGGTCGCGGGCCGGATGCCGGGGCACATGAACGTGCTCCTGGCCGAGGCCAACATCCCCTACGAGAAGGTGAAGGAGATGAGCGAGATCAACCCCTCCTTCGAACAGACGGATGTCGCCCTGGTCATCGGAGCCAACGACGTGGTGAACCCCTCGGCGCGGACGGATCCCAAATCCCCCATCGCCGGCATGCCGATCCTCGACGTGGACAAGGCCAAGACCGTGGTGGTGATCAAGCGGAGCCTGAGCCCCGGTTTCGCCGGCATCCCGAACCCGCTCTTCGCCGCCGACCACACCCTGATGCTGTTCGACGACGGCAAGAAGGCGGTCCTGGATCTCACCGCGGCCCTCAAGGAGGCTACCTAGCGGCGCTGCCTCCGCGGGGCCTTACGCCTCGCCCGGCCCCGCTCCCCGCTTTCTTTCCCGCCCACCCCCTCGGGCCTTTCGCGAGCGTATAAGAGGGGCGGAGGAGTGTGACCATGCCATCCGGCACGGATCCGGATCGGGCCGATGTGACGCGGCCGCCTCTCCCGGGAACCGCCGCGGGACGGGTGACGGCGAGCCCCAGACCGGGCAGCCGACAGGAGGCCGAGCGGCGGACGCGGATGGTCTTCGGGCGCCGTGCCCGTCTCCTCCTGGCCTTCGGGGCGGTCTACCTCTTCTGGGGCTCTACGTATCTGGCCATCCGGGTGGGCGTGCAGACGATCCCCCCGGCCCTCATGGTCGGCCTGCGCTTCCTCACCGCGGGGTGTCTCCTCCTCCCCGTGGTGCGCGCGCTGGGCCAGCCGATCCGGGTGAGCCTCCGGGACCTGCGCGTCCTCTTCCTGATCGGCCTCCTCCTCCTGGTGGGGGGCAACGGGGGGGTGGTCTGGGCCGAGCAGTACGTGCCCTCGGGCCTGGCCGCCCTCCTCGTGGCCACGGTCCCCCTCTGGATGGCCCTCCTGGAGACCGCGTTGCCCGGAGGGAGCGGCCTCACGGTCGCCGCGGCAAGCGGCCTGCTCACCGGCTTCCTCGGGGTCGCCGTCCTGCTCTGGCCGAAGCTTCAGGGGGCGCAGGGAGGCGACCTCAGGGGCGAGGCGGCCCTCCTGCTCGCGGCCGTCTGCTGG
>JACPAU010000085.1 GCA_016180705.1 Candidatus Methylomirabilota bacterium | reverse complement strand
GTGGGGGAGTGGGTGATGCTGGGCGCCTACACCGCCTTCTGGTTCCAGGAGTTCACCGGCGCCGACCCCATGGCCGCCCTGCCCCTCTTCTTCGCCCTCTTCTTTGGCAGCGGGTACCTCCTTCAACCCCTCATCCAGCGGGTGACGGCGGGGAAGCGCCCGCGTCCGGTCCTGATGGGTCTCCTCTTCACCTTCGGACTGGCAACAGTCGCAAAGGGGAGCGCGCTCTACTTCTGGGGCTTCAACTTCCGGTCCGTCCGGACGTGGCTCTCGGGGCAGAACATCCAGATCGGGATCACGGTCCCCTCCCTCCGGTTCGCCGGGTTCCTCTTCGGCGTCCTGACGACGGTTGCCTTCATGGCCTTCCTCTACTGGACGAGGACGGGCCGGGCGGTCCGGGCGACCGCCCAGGACCGGGTCACGGCCGGCCTGCTCGGGGTGGACGTGCGCCGCATCAGCGCCTTCGTCTACGCCGTCTACGCCGGCCTGACGGGGATGGCCGGGGTCCTGATCGGCGCCCTCTTCTCGATCCACGCCGGGATGGGCCTCCGATACACGACCCTCGCCTTCTTCGTCGTCGTGTTGGCCGGGATGGGCTTCGTCCCGGGGGTCATCCCGGCCGCCCTCTTCATGGGGCTGCTGCAGTCCCTCACGGCGGTCTATCTCGGGAGCCGCTACGTGGGCCTCGCCCTCTTCGGGGTCTTCTACCTGACGCTGGTGGTGGCGCCGAAGGGTCTCTTCGGCCGGGGGAGCTAGATGGGGCCCCTCCGCCTGCCCGCGCTCGCCGCGTTCCTCCTGCTGACCCTGCTGGCCCCCCTCGCCCTCAACCCCTTCTGGCTGCGGATCCTGACCGAGATCCTCCTCTGGATGGGGCTGGCCGTCTCCTGGAACATCATCGGGGGCTATACCGGGTACCTGAACTTCGGCCATGGAGCTTTCTTTGGCGTCGGCGCCTACGTCACCGCCATCGCCATGGTCCATGCCGGTCTGCCGTTCGGGGCGGGGCTCCTGCTCGGCGGCTGCGCGAGCGCGGCGCTGGCCGCCTTCATCGGCCTCCCGACGTTACGCCTCCGCGGGGCCTACTTCGCCATCGCCACCTGGGCCTTCGCGGAGATGATCCGGCAGGTCGCCCTCCTGCTGGAGGTCACGGGTGGGGCCTTCGGCATGCGCGTCCCCGGGCTGCTGGACCCGAACTTCTTCTACTACGTCATGTGGGCGGCCGTGGCCGGGACCTGCGCCATCACCTACGGCCTGATGGAGCGCTCGCGGATGGGGTACAAGCTCCGGGCGATCCGGGAGCAGGAGGAGGCGGCGGAGACGCTGGGCGTGGCCACCACCCGCCTGAAGCTGGCCGCCTTTGCCCTGAGCGCCACCTTCCCCGGCGTCCTGGGAGGCATCTACGGCTACTGGACCACCTACATCCACCCGGACAGCGTCCTCGCCGGGAGCGTGACCGACCAGATGGTGGTCATGGTCCTGCTCGGGGGCCTGGGGACGGCCGTCGGCCCGATCCTGGGGGCCGTGCTGCTCCAGGCCGTGAGCCGCTTCCTCTGGCTCCAGACGGAGCAGAGCGTCCTCTACATCATTTTCATCGGCCTGGTGATCTGCGTGGTGGTGCAGCTGCTGCCCGACGGTCTCGTCGGGCTGTGGGCGCGCCTCCGGCGACCGCAACGGGAGGCAGGCGGTGCTGCTTGAGGCGCGGGACCTGGTGAAGCGCTTCGGGGGCCTCACCGCGGTCTCCGGCATGGACCTGGCCGTCGCGCCGGGGACCATCGTGGGCCTCATCGGGCCGAACGGCAGCGGCAAGACCACGCTCTTCAACCTCGTGAGCGGGCTGTACCGGCTCGACGGGGGCACGGTGCTCTTCAAGGGGCAGGACGTGACCGGCCTCTCCCCCCACCGGATCGCGCGCCTGGGCCTCGGCCGCACCTTCCAGATCCCGGCCCTCTTCCGGAAGATGACCGTGGAGGAAAACCTCTGGGTCCCGGCCATTGACGAGCCCTGGCAGGCGGTGCGGCGGCGGGCCGCCGAGTGGCTCGACCTCTTCCGCTTGACACCGCTGCGCGCCGAGCCGGCCGAGGTCCTCTCGGGCGGGCAGCAGAAACTGCTGGAACTCGCGCGGGCCCTCATGCGGGACCCCGACCTCCTCCTGCTGGACGAGTGCACGGCGGGGGTGCAGCCGGCGATGGTGGCCGAACTGCTCGAGGCCATCCGCCGTCTCCGGGACCGGGGGAAGGCCTTCGTCATCATCGAGCACAACATGGAGGTGATTCAGGACCTCTGCGAACAGATCGTGGTGATGCACGAGGGGCGGGCCATCGCCCGCGGGGACCTCGCGGCGGTGAAGCAGGACGCGGCGGTCGTGGAGGCCTATCTGGGACGATGAGGGTGCGGCTGATCGTCGAGGGGCTCCGAGCCGGCTACGGGGCGCTGGAGATCCTGCACGGCGTCTCCCTGGATACCGGGGGGGAGGCGGTGACGGCGATCCTGGGCCCCAACGGGAGCGGGAAGTCCACCCTGCTCAAGGCGGTCGTGGGGGTGCTCTCACCGTGGGGCGGGTCGGTGCGCTTCGACGGGGTGGACCTCATCGGCCTGCCGCCGCATCGGATCGTCCGGCAGGGGGTCACGACCCTGCCGCAGGGAGGCGGGATCTTCCCGCGCCTGACGGTGCAGGAGAACCTCCTCATGGGAGCCTACGTCCTGGACGACGGGCAGGCGGTCCGGACCCGCCTTGCGGAAATCTTCGCCCGGTTCCCGGTCCTGGCAGAGCGGCGCCGGCAGGCGGCCGGTTCCCTCTCGGGGGGCCAGCAGATGCTCCTCGCGGTGGGGCGGGCCCTCATGACCCGGCCCCGCCTCATGATCCTGGATGAGCCCTCGGCCGGTCTCGCCCCCCGGCTGGTGGCCGAGGTCTTCGACCTGATCCGGGGCCTGGCGGTGGAGGAGGGGATGGCTTTCCTCCTGGTGGAGCAGAGCGTGCGGCAGGCCCTGCGCGTCGCCGACCGGTGCGTGGTCCTGGTCCAGGGGGAGGTCCGGTTCGCCGGGGGCCCGTCCGGCCTCTCGGGCGAGGGCCAGCTCATGGACCTCTACTTCGGCCGCCGCGCCTAGCGTGGAACATCGGGGGGGTGCGGCTCGGGAAGGGCCGGTGGAAGGAGGTGACTTCGAGTACGGCAGGATCCCGATCGCAGGAGGGTCGTCCCGGTCTCCCCGGAGGCGCTGGCAGGGCGGTGTGCCCGGGTGCTGGAGCGGGCCGGATTCCCCGAGGAGGATGCCCACCAGGTGGCGGACTCGCTCGTCCTGGCGGAACTCCGCGGGGTCCGATCCCATCGTGTCGTACGGCTGCCGATCTACGTGGAACGCATCCAGCGGGGCCGGGGCGCTCCTGCCGTTCGGGGAGGCGAAAGGTTCGGCCATCTCGCTGCTCATTGACCTGGTGTGCGGGCCGCTTGCGGGAGCGCTGACCGGGCCGTTCATCGCCCCGCTCTATACGGGGTTGGACCGGCCGCAGGGTCTCGGTCACCTGTTCCTGGCCCTGGACATCGGGGCCTTCACCCGTGTGGCCGAGTTCAAGCGGCGCGTGGACGAAAGCGTCAGGGCCATCCGGGCCCTGCCTCCGGCCCGCGGCGTTGACCGCGTCTACCTCCCGGAAGAGCTCGAATGGATTCGGGAGCGCGAAGGGCGGCGCAACGGGGTCGTGCTGGAGCCTCTCGCCGCCAGGCCCTGGAGGAACTCGCAGGCAGCAGGATTCAGGACCCTCGGCCGACGATCGGCAAGACGGCAGCTGACGCCCGGGGGTGGGCTATTGTTTCAGCGCCCCGGCGGTCAGCCCCGCCACCAGGAACCGCTGGAGGAAGAGGTAGAGAAGGATGGCCGGGAGGCCCCCCAGGAGGGACCCGGCCATGAGCATGGGCCAGATGATGCGGAACTCCCCGACCGTCCGGGCGATCCCCAGGGTCACGGTGATCATGTTCTCGCTGGTGGTCAGGCACAGGGCCCAGAGGAGATCCCCCCAGGCCAGCAGGAAGCTGAACAGGATGGTCGCCACCATGCCGGGGCCGAGAACCGGCAGGATGATGCGCAGGAACACGCCCAGCCGGCTGCAGCCGTCCACCAGGGCTGCTTCATCCATCTCCGGCGGGACGCCGTCGATGAAGCCCTTCATGGTCCAGGTGGCGAAGGGGAGGCAAATGGTCAGGAAGGCGATCACCAGGCCGGTCCGGGTGTCATAGAGGCCGACGGCGTTGAGCATCTTGAAGTACGGACCGACCAGCAACACCCCGGGGAGCATTTGGGTGGCGAGGAAAAAGCCCATCAGGACCTGCCGCCCGGGGAAGTGGAATCGGGAGAAGCCGTAGCCGGCGAGGGCCCCGAAGAACACCGACAGGACGGCGGTGGCGAGGGAGACGACAGTGCTGTTGAAGAAGTAGACGCCGAAGTTCTTCCTCACCCAGATGCCGGTGATGCCGTCCAGGGTCGGTTCCCCCGGGATCCAGGTCGGCGGAATGGCCAGGGCTTCCGCCTCGGTCTTCAGCGCCGTGGAGAGCATCCAGGCGAAGGGGAAGAGGACGTAGGTCGCAACGACGAGAAGGAATCCATAGACCAGGACCCGGAAGGGCCAGGGTCCCAGGCCCCGTAGCCTCCCCCTTGAACGTTGCTGCCGCCCGCCCAGAGCGACCATGGGCCCCCGCCGCTGCTCGGACCTAGCCACCGGTCATTCCTCCCTGCTGATCATGCGGATGTAGGGGAGGCTCACCAGGAGGAGCACGCCGGTCATCACAACGGCGATGGCAGAGGCGTATTCAAACCGGAAGAACTTGAAGTACTGCTTGTAGACGAGGGTGGAGAGGATCTCGGTCAGGCTCCCGGGGCCGCCCTGGGTCATGGCCTGGATGAGGCCGAACCGCCGCACCTCCCAGACGGTGTCCAGGGCAAGGGAGACGACGAGCATCTTCCGCAGCCCGGGAATGGTGATGTAGCGGAACCGCTGCAGGGCGGTGGCCCCGTCGATGTTAGCCGCCTCATAGCGCTCTCGTGGGATCGCCTGGAGGCCGGCCAGCAGGATGAGCATGACAAAAGGGAAGCCGCGCCAGACATTGGCCAGGATCACGCTGACCAGGGGGAGGTATCGGCCGCCCAGCCAATCCAGCGGCGCGGCCAGCAGGCCCAGGCGGAGCAGGACGTCGTTGAGGGCACCGTTGAGGGGGTTGTAGAGCCACTTCCAGATGATTCCGGCGATGACGTCGGGGACAACCCAGGGGAGGAGGGCGACCAGGCGGAAGACTGGCTGGGCCCGCAGGGGGAGATTCAGGGCCAGGGCCACCGCCAGGCCAAGGCCCAGGTGAGCAGCCACGCTGAGGACAACCAGCAGGCCCGTGTTCCAGAAGGTCTGGTGGAACAGACTGTCCTGGAGCAGGAAGCGGTACTGCTCGAGCGAGAGGCCACCGCCTCCCTCCGGCCGGAAGCTCAGCAGGAGGCTGACCAGGGCGGGGAGGCCCAGGACACCCAGCAGGAGCAGGAGCGCCGGGAGGACAAAGAGATACCCGGTGCGGATCGCCTTCGTCCGGGCGGTGGCCACCGACACACAGGCGCGGGGGAGAGGCAAGCCCTCCCCCGCGCTCCCCAGAGCGGGGGCGGCCTAGCGCCGCCGCGCCAAGATGGAGTTGATCCGGGCGTGGGCGTCGGCCAGGGCCCTGTCCGGGGTTTTGGCCTCGGTCAGGGCCTCCTGGACGGCCCCGGTGAAGGCATCCATGATCTCGGGCCATTCCTTGATCTGGGGGTCCACCTTGCCGTTGGGCAGCTCGGCGGCGAGGACGCTGGCGAACTTATCGTTCAGAATCTCGGGGGCCACCCCGCTGACATCCTTGCGGGAAGAGGTGACCCGGTTGTCCCGGAACCATTTCAACTCCATCTCCGCGGAGGTGATGAATTTCACCAGCTCCCAGGCCTCCTGGGGGTGCTTCGTGTTCGGGCTGATGATCCAGGAGCTGAGCCAGATGGCCGTGGCCCGCTTCTTCTTGAGCGGGAGCGGGTAGGCCTTCAGGACCTCGAAGGCCTTCAGGTTCGGATTGATCTTGTTGACGATGGGAGCCGTCCAGCCCGACCCGATCTCGCAGGCGATTTTTCTGTGGGCGAGCAGCGTCCGGACGTCCTGGGGGTTGGCCGACGTCGCCCCAGGTGGGACGACCTTGTGGCGGGTGGACAGCTCCACGAAGTAGGTGAAGGCCTCCCTGGCCTCGGGGCTGTCCAGCGCCGAGCGCTGCAGGTCGGCCGTGAGATAGTCCCCGCCGAAGGTCCAGAGGAACGGGCTGAACCGCAGCGAGAATCCGGGATCCTTGGCCCCCACCATGCCCAGGCCCCACTGCTGACCGGGCTTGGCCACCCTCTTTGCGACGTCCAGGAAGCCGTCCCACGTGGTGGGGAACCTGG
>JACPAU010000084.1 GCA_016180705.1 Candidatus Methylomirabilota bacterium | reverse complement strand
CGCCCGCGAGGGCACGCCGCGCGCTCTCCAGGTCGCCGTCCCGGATCGCCAGGCGAAAGGGCTCCTGCCGGCGGTTCAGGGCGACGAGGGACAGGTACCCCCCCGCAGCCAGGAGGTCCGCCAGAGGGCCGAGCGCCCTCGCGGGCTCCGGCAGGTACTCGAGCAGCGTGTGACAGAGCACCAGGTCGAACGGGGTCCCCGCGAACCGGCCGGACGCCTCCTCCAGAGAGGCCCGGACCAGGACCGGGAGGATGGCCGGCGGGGGTGCCTGCGCCCGGACGCTCTCCGCGGCGAGGTGGAGCATCTCCTCCACCGGGTCGAGCAGGGTCACGGCGTGCCCCTGCGCCGCGAGGCGGAGGGGAAGTTCCCCGGTCCCGCAGCCCACGTCGAGAACCCGCCGCACCGCCGCCTCCCGGCCCCAGGCCGCCTGGAGGAAGGCCGCGAGCAGATCAGCTCCAAGCGCAACCGTCCGTGGGGGCTACCGAGGTAGGCCCGGTAGGCGGACGCACCCTTGGCGAAGGCCGTGAGCATGGCTCGGCGCACCGTGATACGGGTGGATCGCGTTTCTCGGGGCGGGGCCTCCCGAACCGCGCTCCCCGCGGAAGGCCCCGCAGTGGATGGGGGCCGAATTATAGTGGCGCCGGACCGCCGGAACAAGAGGAGCCGGCCGTCGGTGCCGCGCGCCCTCCGGCCGGCCGCCAGGCCACCGCGTCACGACCCGTCCTGGAGGGACTCGAGCAGCGCGCGGGCCTTGCGCGTATCCGTCAGGGTCCAAGTGGGGATCCAGCGCGAGCCCCTTGCGGAAGGCCGCCTCGGCCTTCTCGAGGTCGCCCCCGAGGAGGCGCGGCACCTCGTAGAACACGTTCCCGGCCAGGGCGTAGACCGGCGCGAAGGCCGGGTCCAGCTCCAGGATGATCCCGATCTCCTCCTGGACCGCCGGGAGGAGGAAAAGCGACCGGAGCACGCCCTTCGCCTGCCCCCACCGGGCGGTGTTCGTGGCGTACCAGAAGCGGGCGGTGAGGTTTTGCGGCTCCAGGTCCACAGCGCGGCGGGCGGCCTCCCGCCCTCGGTCGTACGCGGTGAGCTTCGCCTCGCGCGTCTCGGCGCGGATGTCCCCCCAGATGAAGGAGACCTGGGCGAGGGCCAGGAGGTTCCCCACGGAGGGGTCGTCCGCCGCTGCCCGCTCCAGCCCCTCCCGGAGGGCGTCGAGGCGCGCGGGATCCTCGTGGTACCGCGTGTGGAACTCGCGCAGCTCCGCGACCAGGGGCGACTCCCCCGCCGACGCTGAAAGGGGCGAGAGGGCAAGCCCAGCCCAAAGCAGCGCTGCCAGGAGGACGATTCGGGCCAACCGCGTCCTCACCCGGCTGCCCCTTCCCTGACCCATGTTCTCTCCCGGCGCCCGATCCGGCGCGCCCATGCCGAGGGAAGCGCCCGCCGCCCGTGGACCGTCCCGCCCTCCCGCGACCGGACGCGGGACCGCCAGGGAGGTCGCCAGCGCCAGGTGGACCAGACGGTGGACGCCATCGCGCGATAGCCTCGGCCGCGGGAGGCCGCACCGGTCCAGGATCCGACGCGCGTTCGTGTCGTCGAACCGGACCTCTGCGTCCAGGTATCCGCGGTAGCCCTCGAGGTGGCGCGCGACGGCCTGCTCCAGCGGCGACGGGTCCCCGAGGGGCGCCCGCCGGGCGTCCACCAGGGTGAGGCCCCGGAGGCCGAGGCGGGCGGCGATCATGGCCAGGACCCCCGCCTGGGTCGGCGGGTCCGAGACGACCAGGTGGAAGGTCCCCCCCGCGGCCTCCGGATGCTCCGCCAGGACGCGCGCCGCCTCCGCCACGTAATCCACCGGCACGATGTTGAAGCGGGCCCGGGGGGCCGCCGCGATCCGGAGAGGCACCTCGGCGCCCCCGGCGACGCCGGCGAGCGCCGCCGCCATCCGGATGAACGCGAAGAGGCACTGCGAGGGATGGCCGCCCGCCGTCTCGGGCCCCGACCCCACGACGATGCTCGGCCGCAGGACCCGCACGTCCACGCCGAGCGCCGCGCCGGCCCGTCGGACGGCCTCCTCGGCGCGCAGCTTGACCCGCTCGTAGGGATTCTGGAAACACTGCCCGACGTCCCCCTCCCGCTCGAGGACGATCCCC
The DNA here is from genome assembly GCA_016180705.1 of Candidatus Methylomirabilota bacterium. Taxonomy (GTDB): domain Bacteria; phylum Methylomirabilota; class Methylomirabilia; order Methylomirabilales; family JACPAU01; genus JACPAU01. The sequence goes on along the minus strand of JACPAU010000084.1, from coordinate 9,288 downwards.
GAGCGATTCCCGCAAACGTAGGCGGTCGAGAGGTGGGCCCAGTGCCGAAGGCGGCCTCCGGCCAGCCCGCGGAACAGCGTCAGGGGTCCTCCCACGTGTCCGGCCACGAACGGTTCCAGTGCCCTCGGGAAGAAGACGGTCTCGCCGGCGCAGTGGATCACCGTCTCAACCCGGTCCCGGAGGAGGCGCCAGTCCCCCTCCCCGAGGCCCAGGCCCGGATGCGTCAGGTCGGCCTCCAGCACCTGGAGCCTGCCGCCAGCGGGCGCGAGCCCGACCGCCTCCGCCACCCGGGCCGCTGCCGACGCCTCCCCGCGGCGCCGGGCCAGCGCAACGACCGGCCGCCCGGCAGCCAGCAGCCGGCGCGCCACGGCACGGCCGATGAACCCCGTGGCCCCCGTCAGGAGGACGGCAGCCCCGCGCGCGGGCCTCACTTCGTCGCCTCCGGGGTGAGCCCACCTCCCCCGGCCAGCCCGGCCGCCCGGCGCAGGCCCACCCCGGGCCACGGGCTGCCCGGGGTCAAGTCGGCCGGGCCGCGCCAGCGCTCCGCGTAGCGCTGGGTGTCGCGGCGCAGGGTGTACAGGAGCAGCAGCCAGACGATGAAGAAGAAGGTGCGCCACGGCCCCCGCGCCAGGAAGCGGCGGCCCGAGGTTCTGAGGGGGACCCGGATCAGGACGGTGCGGCCCACGCGCTTCAGGCGCCGGCTGAAGTCCAGGTCCTCCATGACCCCGAGCCCTCGGTAGCCCCCCATCCGCCGGAAGGTGGCGGCGCGGACGAAGATCCCCTGGTCTCCGTAGTAGTTCCGGGTGAGCCGGTAGCGCAGGCGATTGATCGCCGAGATCGCCCGCAGGCTCCAGCCGGGCTCCGCGAAGCAGTGCTCGAAGGCCCCGCCGACCACGTTCGGGTCGGACAGGGCATTCGCGATCAGCGCGAAGGCGTTCTCCGGCGGCACGGAGTCGGCATGCAGGAAGAACAGGACCTCGCCGCGGGCGGCGGAGCCACCGGCGTCCAGGAGGGCGGCCCGGGTGGACCCGGTCGGCCAGAGCAGGCGCGCCCTGCCGGCCACGGCCGGCTCGACCCCCGCGGGGTCGCCGGCGGCGCAGACGAGGACCTCGGCCGCCTCTCTCCCGGCCAGGCGGTCCAGCGCCGCCAGGGTCTCGCCAAGGGCCGCGGCATCGCTGCGCGCGGGGATGACGATGGAGATCCGTGGGGTCATCGCATGGACCGGCGGCCGCGCGGGAGACCGAGCGCAGCTACTTGGGGGCAGCTAGAAGCTCTTGGATGGCCGCCACCAGGTCGGCCTCCTCCACGGGCCCGAAAAAGCGGCGGGCGACGTCGCCCTGCGGAGACATGACGACCGTGTAGGGCATCCCCCTAAAGCCGAGCGGTCGGGCCAGGGTCAACTGCCAATCAGCGCCGTACGGGAAACTGACCGGGTGGTCACGCAGGAACTCCCGGGCCTTCGCCTCGGTGTCCTCGACGAAGATCCCCACGAAGGCGACGCCCTGACCCTTGAACCGCTGATAGACCCTCTCGAAAGCGGGAGCCTCCCGCTGGCAGAAGGGTCACCAGGAGGCCAGGAAGCGGATGACGACGACCTTCCCCTTGAGACTCTGGAAGTCCAGGGTGCCGCCGTCGAGGAGGGCGAGCGGGGTCGCCGGCAGGGCGCCCGCGGCCTGGCCCGCTCCGGCAAAGCAAGCCGTGATGATCAGCAGCGTCAGGACCCCGACCCGGCATTTGGGCGTGATTTCTCGGGCCCGGATGCTCATCCCCGACCTCCCTCCCCGCTCCGCGGGCTACCTGATTGGACGCGGGAGACGCCGGTACCGATCCTTCTTTCCCCGCTATGAATCATCAGGGAATACGGTCCCGGGCGGTATCCTGGATCACCGGCAGGGACGAAGCGGTCGGAACGGGACACGGCGGTCCGGGGCCTGTTCCCCCCGTGCCCCGAGTTCAGTCGCGCAGATAGTGGCAGGTGTAGCCTCCGGGATTCTTCCTTATATAGTCCTGGTGGTACTCCTCGGCCGGCCAGAAGTCGGAGGCCGCCACGATCTCGGTGACGATGGGCCGCTTCCACTTCTCCGAGGCCTCGACCCGCGCCTTCACCTCTTGGGCGGTCCGCCGCTGCTCCTCGTCGAAAGTGAAGATGGCGGAGCGGTACTGGGTGCCGACGTCGTTGCCCTGCCGGTTCCGGGTCGTCGGGTCGTGCAAGCGGAAGAAAGTCTCCAGCAGTCGCGCGTACGGCAGCCGCTCCGGATCAAAGACGACCCGGATCGCCTCGGCGTGGCCGGTCGTTCCCGTCTTTACCTGCGCATAGGTCGCACGGGGGGTGCTCCCACCGGTGTAGCCCACCTCGGTGTCCAGCACGCCGGGCAGGCCGCGCAGGATGTCCTCCACCCCCCAGAAGCACCCCCCGGCGAGGAGCGCGACCTGGTGCCTTCCGGGATCTATGCCAGAGGAGCCCCCCTCCTCGGACGGGCCGGACTGTCCGAAGACGCCGGCCTTCTCGAAGCGGGCCAGGTACTCCCCGTACCCTGCTTCGGCAAGCTCCTCGACCGGGACGAAGCGCAGCGCCGCCGAGTTGATGCAGTAGCGCAGCCCGGTCGGCTTGGGTCCGTCGGGGAAGACGTGACCCAGGTGGGAGCCGGCCTGCTTGGAGCGCACCTCGGTGCGCGCCATCCAGAGCGTGCGGTCCTCGCGCGTGGTGACGGTGTCGGGCTCGAGCGGCCGGGTGAAGCTCGGCCAGCCGGTGCCGGAGTCGTACTTGTCGAGCGATGTGAAGAGCGGCTCGCCGGAGACGACGTCCACGTAGAGGCCGTGCTTCTTGTTGTCCCAGTACTCGTTCTGGAAGGGCGGCTTGACGAACGCTTCCATGGTTCCTCCGTCGCGGCCCGGGCCGGTGTCGAGCCCGTGTTTCAGGCAACCCTCGGGCAGTCCGCCTCGGTCTGCGCGACACGGTGGAACTCATACAAACGACATACATTGTGTGACCCAGCGTCCGGGTGGCGCCGGATGCCGCCCCCGGGCCCCCGTAGCGGAGGGGGGTCCCATCGGCTCTTGGCCGAGGGGGGGAACCACGGGAGGGTTCCCCAGGGGGGCCGGGGGCCGGGGCGGCGCCGGCGACAGGACCCGGACGTCGTCACTTCCGTTCTGTCGTTTGTACAAGTCCGTGAAGGTGTTGAGTACCACGATGGCGATGATCTCCAACCTCGCCATCGCTGGCGCCGGCGGTCGCCATCCCGAGACGCCCCTCCAGACTCCTCCCCGTCGTCGAGTAATCAGATGCCACCGGGCGCCCGAAGGATACCATGGCCGGGCAAGGCGGGGATTGCCGGGAACGGCCGGCGTGCTGCGGCAAGGCCGCCAGGACGCCAGGGGCGACCTGGCACGTCTCAGGCGAGGGCGGTGGCGCGGATGGGATTCTCGGGGAGGGTCCGGCAGACCCAGGCCTCGCTCCCTTCCTCCTTCAGGGCGTCCCTCCAGGCCCGGGCCGCGTTCCGTCCCGGCGCGAAGCCGAAGAGCGCCGCCCCCGTGCCGGTGAGGCAGACCGGGGCCGCGCCTAATTGCACGAGGCGCGCCTTCAGCGCGGCCAGGTCGGGCCGGGCCGGAAAGACGACCTCCTCCAGCCGGTTGAACGCCATTCCGAGCAGGGCCTCCGTCTGCCCGGCAGCCGCCGCCGCCTGCCAGGCCGGGTCGGGCGAGCGGCGCGGCCCGGGCACGATCTGCGCATAGGCCCAGGCGGTGGAGACCGGCGCGCCCGTCCGCGCCAGGACCATCCAGCGGGGGGGGCGCGGCGGCGGGAGCTCGGCCACCTTCTCCCCGCGCCCGGTGACGAGGGCCGCCCCCCCGGAGAAGAAGAAGGGCACGTCCGAGCCGAGGCCGGTGGCGAGATCGAGCAACCGCTCCCGGGTGAGCGGGCGCCCCGCCATCGCATTCAGGGCGGCGAGGACCGCCGCCGCATCGCTCGAGCCCCCGCCCAGCCCCCCCCCGACCGGGATCCGCTTGCGCAGCGTGATGGCGGCGCCCCCGGTGCCCCTGGCGCCCGCGGAGACCTGGAAGAAAGCCTCGGCCGCCCGGAAGGCTAGGTTCCCGGGTCCCGCGGGGAGGACGGGGGGACGGACGGAAAGGTGCACCCCGCGCGCGCGGGGCGCCACGGCCACCGTGTCGCAGAGGTCCAGGAGGAGCAGGACGCTCCAGAGGTCGTGGTAGCCGTCGGCGCGGCGCCCCAGCACCTCCAGGATGAGGTTGATCTTGGCGGGGGCGGGGACGATCCGGGCCCGCATGGCCTACGGACGCGGCTCCCGGTCCACGTCCACGATGCGGAGCCCGGCGTCCGCAGGAACGGCCAGCGAGAAGACGTCCGGGGGGAGGGGGGCGTTCAGTTCGAGCGCCTGGAAGGCGACCTGCACCTCCGCCCCCCCGGGGACGTGCCAGAGGGTGAAGGAGCGGGACACCGGGATGCCGCCGAGCAGCTCGGCCGGCCCGAAGCGGAAGCGGAGGAGCGGTTCGCCCCCGTCGTAGAGTTCTCCCTCCTCGAGGAGGAAGGTCTCCGGGGCGAACCGGAGAGCCTGCGCGGCCCCGTCCCCCCCGCTGATGAGGGCGAGGCCCCCGGCGCCCGGCGGCGCGAGGACGGCAGCCCGCCACCCATCCACGCGCAGCGGCGGCAGGCCCAGGAGGAGGCGGGTGAGGGTGACGGGGGCGACGGGGAGGCCCGCCAGGCGGTCCAGGTTCTCCGGGGTCGCCCGGCCGCGCAGGAACTGGCGGGCGAAGGGGAGGTGGACGGCCACCTCCTCCCCGTCAGTGACCAGGATCATCGCCGGGAGGCCGGTCCACTCGTACTGCTCCAGGCGCAGCCGGCCGCCGGCCTCGAGCACGAAGGCTTCGCGGTAGCGGCGCCGCTGCCCGTAGGCGCTGACGGTGACCGTGGCCGTGCCCCGGAGCGTGCGGATCGCGGCCTCCCGCTCGACGACCGCCTCGAGGAGCGCGGCGCGCAACGCGGGGGGGGCGGGGGGACCCTCGACGCCCGGGAGAGTGGGGGCGGCGCAGCCGGCCGCCAGGCCGGCCAGGAGGAGCAGGCGGGCCGGGAGCAGGCCGCGGCGGCTCATGAGCCGCCGCGGCTGGAAAGACCGCGGGCCCGCTCCAGGCGCTTCTTGATCTCCTCGTTGCCGCCATCCAGCGTGAGGGCCCGCTCCCACTGCTCGATGGCCTCCCGGATCAGGCCCTTGTCGAAGTAGACCCGGCCCAGGTGGTCCCGGATGGTGGGGTCGTCCTTCTCGCCGTGCTGGACCGCCTTCAGCAACTCGCGGAGCGCCTCGTCCAGCCGGCCCAGCTTGTAGAAGGCCCACCCCAGGGAGTCCAGGAACGCGCTGTTGTCCGGCTCGATCGCGAGAGCCGACTGGATCAGCCGGACCGACTCCTCCAGGTTGATCCCCTCCTCGGCGAACATGTACCCGAGGTAGTTGTAGGCATCGGCGTGCTTCGGGTCCAGCGAGAGCGTTCGGCGGAAGGCCGCCTCCGCCTCCGGGAGCTGCCGGTTCCGCTCGTAGGCGGCCCCGAGCTGGTAGAAGTAGCCGGCGTTCTCCGGGTTCTTCCCCGCGGCCTCCTTCAGGTGCAGGATGGCCCGGGGGAAATCCTTCCGCCGCATCTGGGTCACGCCCAGGAGGTACAGGACCTGGGGGTCCCCCGGCTTCAGCGCGAGCGCCCGGTCGAAGGCGCCGGCGGCCTCCTCCAGCCGGTCGAGCTGCCCGAGGACGTAGCCGGTGTGGATCAGGACCTCGGCATAGTTGCGCGCCGCCGCCGGGATCTGCGTGAGTTCGGCCAGCGCCTCCGGGTACCGCTTCAGTTCCTCGTAGGTGACGGCCAGGTAGAAGCGGGCGTCCCAGTGGCTCCCGTCCAGGCGCAGCGCCTCCCGCAAGACCGCCTCCGCCTCGGCGAAGCGCTTCTGCTCGAAGAGCAGGAGGCCGATCCGCGTCCGGATGCCGAGGTCCCGCGGGTGCGCCTTGAGCAACCGCTCGTACAGTCCCAGCGCCCCCGCCACATTGCCGCTCCGGACCTCGGCCTGGGCCAGCCGCTCCAGGAACTCCCGGTGGTTGGGGTCGTCCTGGAGCATCCGACGGTAGACGGCCTTGGCTTCCTCCCACTCCCCGAGCCCTTCGTAGGCGAAGCCGAGGGCGGCGGCGGCGGGGTCGAAGCCCGGGTCGACCCGGAGCGCGTCCTCCAGCACCCGGATGGCCTCGCGCGGCTGGCGGGTCTCGAGGTAGAGGCGCCCCAGGCTGTAGCGGGCCATGGTGGAGGCCGGGTCCAGCCGGATCGCCTCCCGGTAGGCCGCCACGGCCTGCGGGAAGTTCTTGCTCTCGGCGTACAGGTTCCCGAGCTGCTGGTAGATCTCGGCGCGCCCCGGCTCGAGGCGCAGGACCTCCTGGAAGTGGTGCTCGGCCTGCTTCACGTTGCGCAGGCTGAGATAGGCGCCAGCGAGGAGGAGGTGCGCCCGGACGCTCTCGGGGTCGCTCCGCAGAACCTCCTCCCCCTGGCGGATGGCCTCCGCGAAGGTGCCCCGGCGCATCTGCAGGCCCCCCAGGTGCAGGCGGAGGTAAGGTGAGGCGGGATCGTACCGGAGGGCCTGCTCGAGCTCGTGGACGGCCCGCTCCAGGTCCCCCTGCTGCTCGGCGAGCGCGCTCAGGGTGAAGTGATAGTAGGCCCGGGAATCGGTGGGCCGGTTCGCAAACCGGACCAGCGTGGCCCGCCCCGACGCCTCCGCGGGCGGCGCCGCGGGCCGCGGGGGCCGCGCCAGCCCGCCGACCCCGCAGGCCGGGAGCGCAAGGGCCAGCGCCGTGAGGAGCAGGGAACGCGTGCGCACCAGCGTCGGACCTCCGGCCGAATAGGGACAGATCCTTGCCATCTTGCCGGGTTTCGGAGGCGGAGTCAACGCCCTTGTCACGGGGCGGCCAGCGCGGCCGCGAGCGCTTTCCAGAGGGCGGCCACTCCCTCCCCCGTCACGGCGGAGAAGGGAAGGAGGAGCCCGCGGTCCTCGAGCCCCAGGCCGGCCGCCGCCTCCCCGAGGTGCGCCGCCCGCCGCCCCCGGGGAACCTTGTCCATCTTCGTGAGGACCACGAGGTGGGGGATGCCCTCCCGCGCGAGCCACCCGCGCATCTCGCGGTCCAGCGGCTGGGGCGGGTGCCGGCCGTCGAGGAGGAGGACCACCCCGCGGAGGTTTTGCCGGCCCCGGAGGTAGCCCTCGATCATCGGCGCCCACGTCTCCCGCACCCGGTTCGGGACGGCCGCGTAGCCGTAGCCGGGCAGGTCCACGAAGTAGAACCGGTCGTTCACCAGGAAGAAGTTGAGGGCCCGCGTGCGGCCGGGGGTGCGGCTGACGCGGGCCATGTTCCGCCGGCCCAGGAGGCGGTTCAGGAGGGAAGACTTCCCGACGTTCGAGCGCCCGGCGAAGGCGACCTCCGGCAGCGCCCGCTTCGGGTACTGGGCCGCGGAGGTGGCGCTGCCGGCGAAACTGACCGAGGTCACGCGCATCGTCCGTTCCCGCTTGACCCTCCGCCTCCCCCTGTGATACCGACCACAGGGCATCTGCCCGGGGAGGCGTGGGCGTGGGCATCCCGATCGCGGTCCTGAAGGGCGACGGCATCGGGCCGGAGGTCGTGGACCAGGCTCTGCGGGTCCTCCGGGAGGCCGCGGGTCGCTTCGACCTGGCGCTCACCTTCCGCGAGGGCCTGCTCGGGGGGGCGGCGGTGGACGTGACCGCCGACCCGCTCCCGGAGGAGACCCTCGCCCTCTGCCGGAACAGCCGCGCGATCCTCCTCGGCGCCGTCGGGGGACCGAAGTGGGACGGGCTGGCGCCGGAGGTGCGGCCCGAGCGGGGAATCCTGCGCCTCCGCGCCGCTCTCGGGTTGTACGCCAACCTGCGGCCGGCCCGCCTCTCCCCGGCGCTCATCGAGGCCTCGACCCTGAAGCGCGAGGCGGTGGAGGGGACGGACCTGGTCGTCGTCCGGGAACTGACCGGCGGGCTCTACTTCGGCACCCCCCGGGGGATCGAGCGGGGTCCCGACGGGGAGCGGGCCGTGGACACCCTCACCTACACGACCGGGGAGATCGTCCGGATCGCGCGGGTGGCCTTCGAGGTCGCGGCCGGCCGCAGGAAGAAGGTCACCTCGGTGGACAAGGCCAACGTCCTCGCCTCCTCTCTACTCTGGCGCAGGGTGGTGGAGGAGGTCCACCGGGAGTTCCCGGGCGTCGCGCTCGAGCACATGTACGTGGACACCTGCGCCATGCAGCTCATCCGGAGCCCGCGCGCCTTCGACGTGATCCTGACGGAGAACATGTTCGGGGACATCCTGAGCGACGAGGCGGCGATGCTCACCGGCTCCATCGGGATGCTCCCCTCGGCCAGCCTGGGGGCCGAGGTGGCGCTCTACGAGCCGATCCACGGGACGGCGCCCGACCTCGCCGGGAAGGACGTGGCGAACCCCATCGGCGCCGTCCTCTCCGCCGCCCTCTGCTGCCGCTACTCGCTCCGCCGCGAGGACGTCGCGGCCGCCATCGAGCGGGCCGTGGAAGGGGTCCTCGCGGCCGGCTGGCGGACGGCCGACCTGGCGCGCCCCGGGGAGCGGACGATCGGGACAACCGAGATGGGCCGCCGCCTCGCCGAGGCGGTGACTGCCGGGTGAGCCCGCCCGCGGTCCCGGGTCATGGGAACAGCCCCCGGAGGCGCTTCGCCTCCGCGACCCGCTGCACGCCCAGCATGTAGGCGGCGCGCCGCAGGTCCACCCCACGGGAGGCGGCGAGGGCCCGCACCTCGGCGAAAGCCCCCGTCATGAGCGCGCGCAGGCGCTCGTTGATCTGCGCTTCCGACCAGAAGTACAGCTGCAGGTCCTGGACCCACTCGAAGTAGGAGGCGGTGACCCCGCCGGCATTGGCCAGCAAGTCCGGGACGACGAAGATCCCCCGCCGCGCGAGGATCGGATCCGCCTCCGGGAGGGTGGGGCCGTTGGCGCCCTCCACGACGATGGCGGCCCGGACGCGCTCCGCGTTCTCCGGCGTGATCTGCCCCTGCAGGGCGGCCGGGATCAAAATGTCGCAGGGGGCGGTGAGCAGGTCGGCGTTCGTGATCCGGTCCGCCCCCGGGAACCCCTCCACGTACTTGTTCTCCCGGACGTGCCGGAGGAGGCGCGGCATGTCCAGCCCGGCCCCGTTGTAGATCCCGCCCCGGACGTCGCTCACCGCAACCAGGCGGCAGCCGGCTTCGTGCAGGAGGCGGGCGGCCACGCCGCCCACGTTCCC
>JACPAU010000083.1 GCA_016180705.1 Candidatus Methylomirabilota bacterium | reverse complement strand
GCGAGCAGGCGCGGGGCCGCGATGAAGGGGGCCTCCCGGTCGTACCGGGGCTCGCGCCGGCCGTGGAAGCGCAGCTCCTTCACCGCACGCCCCGCCAGGCCCCGTCCACCCGCCGCTGGAGCGCCTGCATCTCCCGGGGGCGGAGCGCCGCGAACCGCCGCTGCAGGCTGAGGTATTCCCGGACGGGACGCCGCCGCTTCGGGCGGTGACTCACCCGCCACTTCCCCCCATCCACCTCGTAGAGCATCCAGAGGCCGGTCTCCACCGCGAGCCGGGTGACGTCCAGCGTGTCCGGGTGGGGATAGCCCCAGGCGATCGGGCAGGGGGTCAGGACCTGGAGGTACCGGAAGCCGGTGATCCGGGCCGCGCGGCGGAGTTTTTGCCGGTAGTCGTCGGGATGGGAGACGGCCGCGGTGGCCACGTACGGGATGCCGTGGGCCGCCATGATCCGCGGCACGTCCTTGCGCAAAAGCCCGGCGCCGCCCGGCGTAGTCGGGGTCCGGGCCAGGGGGGTGGAGGTGGAGGTCGCCTGGCCCTGCGTGTTCATCGCCACCTCGTTGTCGTAGCAGATATAGAGGATGTTCTCGTTGCGGCTTGCCGCCCCGGAGAGCGCCTGGAAGCCGATGTCGGCGGTCCCGGAGTCTCCGGCGAAGCAGACCACGTGCACGTCCTTGAGCCCCCGCGCGTCGTAGGCGTGCCGGAGGCCGGTGGCGGCGGCGGGCGCGCTCTCGAAGATCCAGTGGACGAAGGGCACCCGCCACGCCATCCCGGTGTAGGAGAGGCTGAAGGTCGCGGCGCAGGAGGCCGGGCAGACGACGGCCATCTTCGCGCCGAGGGTCTCGGCCAGGATGTCCGCGGCCGGGAGGGCCCCGCAGCCCTCGCAGGCGGTCCCCATCAGGACGGGCGGCAGGGTGAACCGCCCCGACTTCGGGAGGGTCGGAATCGGCTGCGGGGACGGCATGGCGCGCTCCCCCCTCACCGGCGGGCGACCGGGTGAAACTGCGGGGACTCGTCCCGCACCCGATCGCGGGTGAGGCCGAGCCAGTGGGCGACCCCGTCGGGGGCGTCGAAGGGGCTGCTCCGCCGGGCCGCCCGCTGGATAAGGTCCTTGAGCTGGGAGACCGTCACATCCCGCCCCCCGAGTCCCGCGATGACGCCGTGGACCCGGGGCGGCCGGGGCAGGCCGTAGAGCGCCGACCGGACCTCCTCGTAGAGCGCGCCGTGCGCCCCGGTGGCGCAGTTGCGGTCGAGCGTTACGACGACCTCCGCTCCGGCGAGGACCTCCCGGAGCGCCTCGACGGGGAAGGGCCGGTACACGCGGATCTTGCAGAGGGCCGCCGGGACGCCCTCGGCCGCGAGCTCCCGGACCGCCCGGCGGGCCGTCTTGGCGAGCGAGCCCATCGTCACGAGCACGCAGCGCCGCTCGCCCTCCGTCACGTCGAGCAGGCCGCGCGGGGGCGCCCCGAAGGCGTCAGCGTACGCGGCAGCGACCTCCGGGAGGACGGTCAGGGCGCGGGTCATGGCCTGCTGCTCGGCGTACTTGAACTCGGTGTACCACTCGGGAGGCGTCGGGGGGTTCAGGCCGCGCACGTCCGCCGGATCCAGGAGCGCCTCGACCCGGGGCGGCCCCAGCCAGCGCACCACCGCCTCCGGGTCGGGGACCGCCACGCCCTCCGCCGTGTTCGAGTGGATGAAGGACTCGTAGCAGAACATCGCGGGGAGGCGCACCCGGGGATCCTCACAGACCTTGTAGAGGTGCAGGCAGGTGTCGAGGACCTCCTGCGCATCCTCGCAGAAGACCTGGATCCAGCCGGCCCGGCTGACAGCCAGGGCGTCGTTGTGATCGGCGTAGCGCGTGTGCGGGACCGAGATGCCGCGATTGACCACCGCCATGACGATGGGGCAGCGGCTCCCCGAGGCGGTGTAGAGGTGCTCGGCCATGAACAGGAGCCCCTGGGAGTTCGTCGCCGTGAAGACCCGCGTCCCGCCCAGGGAGGCCCCGATCGCCGCGGCCATGGCCGCGTAGTCCGACTCCATGTTGATGAACTCGCACGGGAAGCGTCCCTGCTCCACGTCGCGGACGATCTCCCCGAGCATCGCCGACTGGGGGGTGATCGGATAGATGGGAATGACCTGGACGCCCGCGAGGCGCACCGCCCGCGCCGTCGCCTGGTTGCCCGTCAGCAGTTCGACCGTCCGCATCCCGCTCCTCCGCGCTGTCCCCTCCCGCTCCCTGAGTCCGGGGCCTGCCCGCCGGCCGGCGGGCGGCGGTATTCTAGCATCGAACCCCGATCCGCCATTCGTCTATTTTCCGGACCCCTGCCCGCGGATGGCCCTCGGTCCGGCCCAGAGGTCACGCGTCCCGTCGGCCCGTCCGGGCGCTGCCAAAGGCCGTAACCCGTGGAATCTGGCCGCATCGGGGCGCTCATTCCTGCATCAAGAGAAGCAGGCCGGATTCGCTTGACAACCCCTGGCCGCAAGCGTATGTTGGCCGGGTTTTTGCTTATTCCCGGACGGGCCGTGAAACGGCCCGCCCCGATGAGGAACCGAGAGGGGGTGAGGGTCCGATGGCCAAGGTCGAAGCCAAGACGGCCAAGCTGGCGTCCCGGGAGATCGCCCAGCCGGAGAAGGTCTACCCGTGCCCGAAGGACGGGGCCAAGATGATCTGGGTGACCTACTACCCGGAGGAAGGCCGCGCGAAGAGCGCGCTCCGGTGCGAGAAGTGCGGCACCCTGAAGTTCCGCAGTGAATTGAACTAATCGTTCACTTCCTGCCGGAAAAGGCTAGGGGCCGGGAGGCAATCCCTCCCGGCCCCTGCTTTTTCTGCATTCCCGCCAGCCGCGAGCCCTCGCGTCGGCGGCGGATCGGCCTACTGGACCTGCCGCAGGCGCTCCTGCGCCAGCCGGGCCTCGCGCGAGTTCCTGAACCGGTTCATCAGTTCCCGCAGGACCGCCGTCCCCCGGGCCGTCTCTCCCAGCTCCAGGTAGGCATAGCCCTGCTTCAGCATCGCGCTCGGGACCTTGTTGCTGTCGGCGTGGGTCTTGATGACGGCCTCGAACTCCCGGATCGCCTCCGGGAAGTTCCGCTGGCTGTAGTAGGACTCCCCCAGCCAGTACTGGGCGTTGCCGACCAGGCTCGTCTTCGGAAAGAGCTGGAGGTACGTCCGAAACCCGTTGATGGCCAGATCGTAGTTCCCCTTCGTGTAGTCGTTGAGCGCCGCCTTGTAGACCTCGTCCGGCGTCGCCCCCAGGGCCGCCGTCGGCGGCGCCGGGGCGGCGGGCGGGGCGGGGCCGGGCGCGGGCGCGGCGGCGGGCGGCGGCAGGGGGATCGGCTGCGCCGGCAGTCCCGGGGCACTCCCCGGCGGGGTCCCCGCGCCCGGCGCGCCGCCCTGCGGGGACCGCGGGGCGGTCGGCGCCGGGGCCGCCCCCGGCCGCTGCGCCGCGATTTCCGTCAGCCGCCGGAGCGCCACCTCCACGGCGTCGATCCGCTGCTGCAACTCGCTCAGGCGGTGCGCCGTCTCCTCCAGGCGCCCCTGCGTGATCCGGCTCTCCGAGGAGAACTCTCCGAGTTTCGCGCTGAGGTCGCTCTGCGACTGCGAGAGGCGCTGGGCCTCCTCCTGCAGGCTCCCCAGCAGTTGGTCAGTCTTGCCCCGCTCCTCCGCGAAGGCGCGGCTCCCCTCGAAGGTGCGGGAGAGCGCCGCCACGTCGCGGCGCAGGATCCGCACGTCCTCCTGCAGCGCCGCGTACTCCTGCTGCGGCACCACGGCGGCGCAGGCCGCCAGGGGCAGCGCGAGGAGCAGCGGCGCCCGGGCCCTCCAACCGAACTGCAACACTGCGCTCACCTCCTCGACACGCTTGGGTACAATTCGTCGCCCCCCGGCGCCTCGGGCGCGCCGGGCACGGCCGCCCCCGCGCCACGCGGGGGCGGGCGGCGGCCTCCCGGGCGCCCCTATCGCTGGATCACGAAGTGGCCCCGGCGGTTCCACCGCCAGGCCGACTCGTCGTGGCCCAGCACGAAGGGCCGCTCCTCCCCGTAGGAGATGGTCTGGAGCCGATTCGCCGCGATCCCGGCCGCCACCAGGTAGTCCTTCACGGCCTTCCCGCGGCGCTCCCCCAGCGCGAGGTTGTACTCGTTGGTCCCCCGCTCGTCGCAGTGGCCCTCCACGGAGACTCTCGCGTTCGCGTTCGCCTTCAGCCAGGCGACGTTCCGATCCAGGGACGCCTTGGCGTCATCCCGCAGGACCGACTTGTCGAAATCGAAGAAGACGTCCTCCACCGGGCTCGCCGCGGGCGGCGCCGTGGGGGCCGCCGGGCGGGCGGGCGCCGCGGGAGCCGCGGGGGTCACGGGCCGCTCCGCCACGGCCCCGGGCTGCCGCACCGGTTCCTCCGCCACCCGGGGGGGCGCCGCCGGCGCGCCGGGGGTCGTGGCCCCCACGCCGCTCGGCTGGGCCTGTCCCACCTCCGGCGTGCTGGCACAGGCGGAGAGGAGAAGGCCGACGGTTAGGGCCAGGATCGCGACCAGGACTCCGTTCCATCCTCTCTGCTGTGTCCGCATGACTCCTCCTTTAGGTAGTGCCCTCACGGGATCAAAAAGAAAGCCCGCACGTGCCCGATGCCCCCGGGTCACGGCGACCAGTCGGGGGCGAAGTTGCCGCCGGTCCGGGTGAGCTGGCGGGAAGCGGACCCGTCGGCCCGCATCACGAAGATCTCCCGCTGGCCCGTCCGGGTGGAGGTGAACATCAGGTGTCGTCCGTCCCGCGACCAGGCCGGATCCTCGTTGCTCCCCTCGGAGGTCAGGGTCTGCAGGCCCGAGCCGTCCGGGTTCATCAGGGTGATCTGGAACCGGCCGGTCATGTTGGAGACGAAGGCGACCTTGTCCCCCCGCGGGGACCAGCGGGGGGAGGAGTTGTAATCCCCCTGGAACGTCAGCCGGCGCAGGTTCGTCCCCTCGAGGTCGATCGCGTAGATCTGCGGCGATCCGCCCCGGTCCGAGGTGAAGGCGATCTGCCGCCCGTTGGGGGAGAAGGTCGGCGAGACGGAGATCCCGGAGCCGTTCGTGAGCGCCCGGTGCCCGCTCCCGTCCTTCCGCATCAGGTAGATATTGGTCCCCCCGTCCTTGCTCAGCGAAAGGGCCACCCACTCCCCGTCCGGGGACCAGGCGGGGGAGATATTGAGGCCGGGCAGCGCCGAGAGCTTCGTCCGGCTCCCCGTCTGGAAGTTGAGCAGGAACAGGTCGGGGTTCCCGTCCCGGTAGGAGGTGTACGCCAGCAGGCGCGCGTCGGGGGAGAAGCGCGGCGACAGGTTGATGGATCGGTTCCCGGTGAGCAGGACCGGGTTGTGGCCGTCGTAGTCCATCACGTACAGTTCGCGGGCCCCGTCGCGGGCGGCCACGTAGGCGACGCGGGTCTGCGCCACCCCCCGCTCCCCCGTGTACCGGAAGACGATCTCGTCCGCGAGCCGGTGGGCGACCTGCCGCACCGCGGTCACGTCCCCGAGATAGCGCCGGGCCACGATGGCCGTCCCCCGCTCCACGTCGTACACGTGGGCCTCGAGCGCGAGTTCCGTCCCCCGCCGCTCCAAGGTACCGACGAGCAGTCCCTGGACCTTGAAGAGGTTGAGCATGGGCAGGACGGTCGCCTGGTCCCCCGGCTTCAGGCTCCGGACGTCCACCGGCAGGAACATGGGGTCGATGACATCGAAGAGGCCGGTGAAGTCCAGGTCGGCGACCACGACGGACCGGGCCACGGTGGCCAGGTCCGCCCCGGGGTTCTTGTCCGGAAGGGGGGCGAACCCTGCGATCGCCAGCGGGATCCGCTGGAAGACCTCCTTCTGGATCTCCACCTCGTAGCGCTGGGCCTCCGCCGTCGCTCCCCCGAGCAGGGCGACGAGGCCCACCGCGACCGCGCGGAGCGCGTGGCTGCGCCTCCGTACCGTCACCGCAGGCCCTCCTTCCCGGTGAAGGTGAAGGCGATGTCCACGTACTCCTCGCGCATCAGCGGCAGGAAGGGCGGGTAGGGGACCGCTTCCTGGATCGCCCGGACCGCCGACATGTCGAAGAGGGGGTTGCCCGAGGGCCGCACCACCATTACGTCGCGCACGTAGCGGCTCCGGAGGACCCGGGCGTTCACCACCACGCGCCCATGCCCGGGCGGCTCCCAGAGACCCCGCACCCGCTCGCTGATGATCGCGGTGTACGTCGCCGCGGCCGGGTCCGCCGACTCTGCCGCCGCCTCCACGTCGGTCCCGTTGGCGGCCGTGGCGGCCGGCGACGCCGCCCGCGCTGCCGGCGCCGCAAAGGGCGTCGGGACGACGGCCTGCGGCGCCGCCTGGGGGGCGGGAGGGCCCGGTCGCGGAGCCGGCGGGGAGGCCGCCGGAGGCGGCACCGCCGACGGCGGGGGCTCCCTCCGCGCCCGGGAGCGCCCCGGGAGCGTCAGTTCATCCTCG
>JACPAU010000300.1 GCA_016180705.1 Candidatus Methylomirabilota bacterium | reverse complement strand
CGGTATGGCCCTGCGCGTCGCCATCAACGGGTTCGGCCGGATCGGACGCAATTTCTTCCGGGCGGCCTACACCGAACCGGGCCTGGACATCGTCGCGGTGAACGACATCACGGATGCCCGGACGCTCGCGCACCTGCTCCGCCACGACTCGGTCCACGGAGCCTTCCCGGGGACGGTCGAGGCGAAGGAGCAGGCGCTCGTGGTCGACGGGAAGACCCTGCAGGTCACCTGGAGGCGGGCGCGCGGAAGGTGGTCATCTCGGCCCCGGCGAAGGACCCGGACGTCACGGTCGTCCTGGGGGTCAACGAGCGGGCCTACGATCCGGCCCGGCACCACCTCATCTCCAACGCCTCCTGCACCACCAACTGCCTGGCCCCGGTCGCCAGGGTCCTGCTGGAGAATTTCGGCATCCGCCACGGGTTCATGACGACCATCCACGCCTACACCAACGACCAGCAGATCCTGGACCTGCCCCACAAGGACCTGCGGCGTGCGCGCGCGGCCGCCCTCTCCCAGATCCCCACCGCCACCGGCGCGGCCAAGGCCATCGGCCTGGTCCTGCCGACCCTCCAGGGGAAGCTGCACGGGATCGCCATCCGGGTCCCCACCCCGAACGTCTCGCTGGTGGACCTCGTGGTCGAGACGGAGAAGGTGGTGACGGTACAGGAGGTGAACCAGGCCCTGCGGAAGGCGGCGGAGGGGGAACTCAAGGGGATTCTGGGGTTCGTGGAGGAGGAGCTGGTCTCGGTGGACTTCAACGGCAACCCCCTCTCCTCCATCGTGGACGGCCCCTCCACCAACGTGATTGACGGGACCATGGCGAAGGTCCTGGCCTGGTACGACAACGAGTGGGGCTACTCCTGCCGGATCCGCGACCTGCTCCTGTACCTCGCGAAGCGGGCCTAGGGCGCCGGCGGTTTTCGCCCCACCTGGCGGCGAGCCGATGGCCAAGCTGTCGATCGCGGACCTGGACCTCCGGAACAAGCGGGTCCTCCTCCGCGTGGACTTCAACGTCCCACTCCGGGACGGGGAGGTGACGGACGACACCCGCATCCGGGCGGCCCTCCCCACGATCCGGTATGCCCTCGAGCGGGGCGGCCGCCTCCTCTGCCTCTCTCACCTGGGCCGCCCGAAGGGCAAGCCCGACCCCGCCCTGAGCCTCGCCCCCGTGGCGGCCCGCCTGGCGGACCTGCTCGGGCGGCCGGTTCCCCTCGCCCCCGACTGCGTCGGGGAGGCGGCGGCCGCCGGCGCCGCGGCCCTGCGGCCCGGGGACCTCTTGATGCTGGAGAACTGCCGCTTCCACCCAGAGGAGGAGCGCAACGACGAATCGTTCAGCCGGGCGCTGGCCGCGCTCTGCGACCTGTACGTGAACGACGCCTTCGGCGCGGCCCACCGGGCGCATGCATCCACGGTCGGGGTCGCCCGCTTCGTGTCCGTGGCGGCCGCCGGCTTCCTCCTCCTGAAGGAACTCGAGTACCTGGGACAGCTCCTGGAGGCGCCCCGGCGGCCCTTCGTGGCGATCCTGGGCGGGGCCACGTTCCTGGCGGCCGAGGGGGGCTCCGTGGGCGCCTCCCGGGTCGAGCGGGAGCGGCTCGCGGCGGCGAAGGCCCTCGCGGCAGAGGCCCAGGCGGGTCGGGTGCGGTTGCTTCTCCCGAGCGATCACGTGATCGCCGAGCGCGTGGAGGCCGGCGCCCCGACCCGGGTCGTGCCCCGGGACGGAATCCCTGCCGGCTGGATGGGGCTGGACATCGGCCCCGACACCGTCGCCCGCTTCGGGGGGGAGATCGGGCGGGCGGCGACGATCTTCTGGAACGGCCCGCTGGGAGTCTTCGAGGTGAAGCCCTTCCGGGCCGGGACGATGGCCGTGGCGGCCGCCGTGGCCGCCTCGGGGGCGGTCACCGTCATCGGCGGCGGGGACACGGTCGCCGCCGTCCGGGAGGCCGGCGTGGCCGAGCGGATGACGCACCTCTCCACGGGGGGCGGGGCCTCGCTGGAGTTCCTGGAGGGGAAGGTGCTCCCGGGGGTCGCCGCCCTCACGGAGAAGCCGGGATGACGCGCCTGCCGCTGGTGGCGGGCAACTGGAAGATGCACAAGACCGCCAGCGAGGGGGCCGCGCTGGGGCGGGAGCTCCGCCAGCGTCTCGGCGCCCCTGACGGCGTGGAGGTGGCCGTCTGTCCGGCCTACCCCGCGCTCGCCGCGGTGGGGGAGGCCCTGGAGGGGAGCGGGATCGCGCTCGGCGCGCAGGACCTGCATTGGGAGAAGGAGGGAGCCTTCACCGGCGCGGTCTCCGCCGGGATGCTGGTGGACGCGGGGTGCCGCTTCGTCATCGTGGGGCACTCGGAGCGCCGCCAGCACTTCGGGGAGACCGACGGCACCGTCCAGCGGAAGGTCCGCGCGGCGTTGGCGGCGGGGCTCGTCCCCATCGTGTGCGTCGGGGAGACGCTGACGGAGCGGGACGCCGGCCAAATGCTCGCCGTCGTGAGGAGGCAGGTCCGCGCCGCCCTGGAGGGCCTGACGGGCGCCGAGTGCGCCCGGCTCGTCCTCGCCTACGAGCCGGTCTGGGCCATCGGGACCGGTCGGACGGCCACGCCGGCGCAGGCGCAGGAGGTCCACGGGG
>JACPAU010000082.1 GCA_016180705.1 Candidatus Methylomirabilota bacterium | reverse complement strand
GGCCTAGTGCGCCCGCCTGCTAAGCGGGTTGGGGGCGATAGTCCCCTCACGGGTTCGAATCCCGTTCCCTCCGCCACCTCTTTCATCTCACATCGCACCGCCACGGCCCAGCCGCATCAGCCAATTGGCGCCTCACTCTGTCCCGCCAGAGGCAGGCTACTTGGCCTGGTCTTCCGGCCATCACCGAACTTACCCGGCTTGGTCGGACGGATAAGGACATCGCCGCGCATGGCCGCGGTGACGCGGACTGGCTCTCCGGGTTCGAGGTCCATGGGGTGCGAGTACTGGCCGCGAGGTGGCACTCCAAAGGGGTACCCGTCTTCAGCAATGAGCTGTGCCGGAAGGCCGACTCTGATTTCATTGATGGTGTAAGTGGCATCGATGTAGCGGACAAGAATAGTCTGCCCCACCCTGGCATAGATGGCAGCCTTCTCAAAGGGTGTTTCATCCTCTTGCCTTCTGGCTTCTCCATTGAGAACGAATACGTCCGGCCTGAAATCGTTCAGGATGCCGTCCTTGGTGAAGTTCTCCGCGGCGATGGGGTTATCCGGGTCGCATTTCTGCATGAAGGCGTTGTGGCCCAGCTCATGCCACCTGGTATCAATATCATCGGGCACCCACAGCGCCTCCACGTCGTAGCGGACTACATGCGATGGCGGGTTGAACGCACGGACGAAGCCGGGGCCCCCCGCCGGGTAGGGCGGGTCGGGCACGCCGTGGGCCTCCGGGATATCCGGCTTCTTGGGATCAACGATGACCGCGCCGTAGAGCCCCATCTCGAAGTGCAAGCCCGTGTTCTTGTGGCAGTGATAGAGAAAAGTGCCGGCCTGGTTGGTGGCGAACTGGTAGACGAAGTTGCCCGATATCTCGAAGGAGTGCTTCCCGACGCCATCGTTCATTGAGGTAGGCTCGATGCCATGCCAGTGAATGGTGTGGGTGTTGGTCTTGGCCCCAACCCTCGCATGGACAATGTCGCCCTCCACCGTCCTCACTGTCTTGCCAGGGAGTGTCGTTCCTGACTCTGTATCGTCGTCGGGGTCCTCAAATAGCCACATGGGTACCTTGGTGCCGTCCCGCAGCTCCAGGTCACGGTTGACCAGCAGGTTGCGGGCAATTTGCCTGGTGGGCGGCACCGGGTCAATGGCCTCCTGGGTCCCTCCGGCGCTCACCACGATCCTCCTGCTGGCCAGGTCGCCCCTGCGCCCCAGGGCCGCAGCGATGTGCCCTAGCAGCTCCAAAGGCTCCACCATGCGGCCCCACCCTCGGAGCCCCGAGGCCAGGTGCCCCTCCGCCGGCCCCACCACCGTCACCCTCCTCCTGCTGGAAGACTCGCCCTTCCCTCCTGCCTGAGGCTCCCTCCCGCCAGGAAGTGGGGGCACGGTCGGCGCGAGGCTTCGTGGTACAGGGCGTCCAGGAACGCCGAGACGAGGCGACGGCCGCCCGAGCCCAGTTCCGCGACGCCGATGCGCGCCGCGCAGGCCAGGGTGTCGCTCCCCAGGGACGCCTTCCCCATCTCCCCGTCAGGATGCGGATCCAGGACGAGCCCCGCGACCCTGTCCGCCGTGAGCCCCGCCCGCACGAACCCCCCGTACCCCACCCGCCGGTAGAGCCAGGCGCAGAAGGCGAACAGGCCCATCCCCTCCAGGGCAACCCCGTGGCTCCCGAGGACGGGGCGGTCGGGGGTGAAGATGCGGGAGCCGACCGGCCGCGCCAGCTCGACCGCTCCCTCGGACCGGATGCAGGCCCAGAAGATCGGCCGGATCGGCCCCCCGGCCGCCCCCTGCTTCCGGACCTCCAGGCAGTAGCCCTCGCGGGCCTCGACGAAGAAGTCCCAGAAGAGGGGATCGCCGTTCGGCTTCCGGTGGGCCCGGGGGTGCAGGGCGGCCAGCAGGTCGGGCGCGCGCGGGACCCGGACCGGCTCCTCGGGGCAGGCCAGGTAGGTGATCCAGGGGCCGGACTCGCCCAGGGCCCGCCGGGCAGCCCGTGCGGCCTCGAAGCGCCCGGCGCTCTCCCCGCTCACCGTTCGGCCTCCCCCGGCCCGCGGTGCCGGAAGCAGAGGTGGCGGAACCCTTCCCGCTCCCGGATCCCCTCCCAGAGGCCGCGGGCCAGGTACTCGTAGGACGTCTCCGCGTTCGGCAGGCCGACGAGACGGGCGAACGGACCCACCTCCCCCGCGGGCGGACCCGCGCCCGGGTCCTGCAGGAGCCGCGCGAACGGGGCCGGGTCGAGGCGCACCGGCCGCGTCCCGAAGTCCGCTCCCTCCACCGTTCGCACCACGAGGAGGTCCGCCTCCTCCTCCCGCGCGGCGACGGCCCCCTCCCAGGCCCGGATCCGGGCGGCGACCGTGGGCGGGTCCAGGCCGGGGATGGGCTCCCGGACGAGCGTGAGGCGGCCGCCGAGGAGGGCAGGGGGGTAGACGGACTCCCGGAGGCACGCCTCGATGGCGTCGGTCCGACGGGCGTCCGGGAGGAGGGGGGCCAGGGCCGCCGCGCGGCCCCAGAGGCGGGCCGCGTCCTCGAGGGGCGCCGGGGCAAAGTCCGGGACGGGACCCAGGCAGGAGGAGAACGCGTCCAGGGCCTCCCCGCCCCGGAAGGCGGCGTAGCCCCAGAAGTCCCCGTGGTGGCTCCAGAGGTAGCAGGCCGGGCAGCCGAGGGCGGCGCTCAGGGCGGCCCCCAGGGACCCCGTCCCGGGGTGGTCCTGGTCGTAGAGCGTCACCCACCCCTCCAGGGCGGGCCCGAGGAAGAACCGCCGGTACCGCTCCCCGCTCACGTCCACCGTGACGAAGTCGTAGGGCGGCGCCTCCGCGGCCGGAGCCCACCCGGCCGGGGCGAGGACGGAGGCCAGGATCTCGACAACCGCCGCCGGTCCCACACTCCGGAGGAAGAGGCCCCGATGGAGCCCGCCCATCCCACTCCGCCCCGCCCCCGCTTTCAGGGACCCGATCGCTACAGGGGGACGATCTGCCCGTCCGCCGCGCACTCCACTTCCGCCTCTTGCGCGCGGCGCAACATCTCCGGACCCATATGGGTCACGATCAGGCGCCGGCACGCCAGGCGGCCCCGGTGCTCCCGCAGCGTCCGGTAGGAGACGTGGTAGGGGACGCTCTTCTCGAACGTGTAGGCCTCGCAGACGAAGAGATCGGCCCCGCGGGCCACCTCCACCAGGCGCTCGGTCCAGGCGGTGTCGCCCGAGTAGGCGAGCACCCGCCCCGCGTACTCGACGCGCAGCGCATAGGCCGGCGCCCCGCTCGGGTGCTCGACCGGGAAGGCCGTCACGCGCACCGGCCCGACGGCGTGCGCCGGGCCCTCGGCCAGCTCGACGTAAGTGACGGGAAAGCGCCAGCGGATGGCGCTGGAGCCCGGGAAGAGGACCTCCAGGGCAGCCTCCACCCGCTCCCGCACCCCCGGCGGCCCGGCGAGGAGGAGCGGGACCGTCCGCCCGCCGAAGTGGCCGTCCAGGATCAGGAACGGGACCCCGCCGAAGTGATCCCCGTGCAGGTGCGTCAGCAACACCCAGCCGATCTCGGACGGGTCGAGGCCCTCGCGCTTGATGGCGATCAGCGAGGAGGCGCCGCAGTCCACGAGGAGGCTGCCCTCCGGCCCCGCGAGGTGCAGGCAGGTCTGGAACCTCCCGTCGCTCCCGAACGCATCCCCCGACCCGAGGAACCGCAGCAGCACCTGGCTCATCCTCTCAGGTCTCCGCGAGGTAGGGGAGGAGGTCGGCCGGCGGGGGCGCCTCCACCGCGACCGCCTTCCCGGTCCGGGGATGGGTGAAGGCGATCCGCCAGGCGTGCAGGAGCTGCCGGGCCGCGGCAGGCCCCCGCCCCGTCTCGCGCGCCCCCCGCTCCCGGCGCCCACCGTAAAGGGCATCCCCGACAATGGGGTGCCCGAGGGAGGCGAGGTGGACGCGGATCTGGTGTGTCCGGCCGGTCTCCGGGCTCACCTCCAGGAGCGTGGCGCCGGGCAGCTCCCGCACCACCCGGAAGGCCGTCACCGCCTCGCGGCCCCGGGCCGTCCGGATTCCCATCTTCTTCCGGTCCCGCACGTCCCGCCCGATGGGAGCCGCGATCCGGCCGCCCCGCTCCCGCAGACGCCCCCGGACGACCGCCAGGTAGGTCTTCTTGACCCGCCGGGCCTTGAACTGCCGGCTGAGCCCTTCGTGGGCGGCCGCGGTCTTCGCCACCACGAGGCAGCCCGAGGTGTCCCGGTCCAGGCGGTGGACGAGGCCCGGCCGCTCGACGCCTCCGATCCCCTGGAGGCGGGGGTAGCGGTGCAGGAGGGCGTTCACCAGGGTCCCGGAGCGATGCCCGGCCGCCGGGTGCGCCACGAGCCCCGCGGGCTTGTTCAGGACCAGGAGATCGGGGTCCTCATAGAGGATCTCGAGCGGAATCGGCTCCGGCTGGAGCGCGCTCGGGGCGGGAGGGGGGAGGGTCAGCGTGAGCTGCTCCCCCCCGCGCAGGAGCGCGCTCGCCTTCCGGGGGGCGCCCCCCACCCGGACGTGCCCGGCGGCGATGAGGGCCTGGACGCGGGCGCGCGTGAGGCCGCTCGAGGCCGCCAGGAACCGGTCGAGCCGCTCCCCCGCCGCCTCCGCCGGCACCCGGAGCGTCCAGGCCTTCCCCGCCTCAGGGCGCGCCGGTTGCCCCCTGTCCATCATCCTTCCGCTCGCGGAGCATCTGGAGCAGGAGGAGGCCCACGCCGATCGTGATCCCACTGTCGGCCACGTTGAAGGCGGGCCAGTGGTATCCCCCGACGTGGAAGTCCAGGAAGTCCACCACCATCCCCACCCGGAGGCGGTCGATGAGGTTCCCGACGGCCCCCCCCAGGATGAGGCCCAGCCCGACCACCGCGAGGGGGCGCCCGCGGGCGTACCGGGCGTGGTAGTAGGAGATCAGGACGACCGCCAGGAGCGAGATGGTGATGAAGAAAGGGCCGCGGAAAGCCGCCGCCGCCCCGGCGAACAGGCCGAAGGCGGCCCCCGGGTTCAGGACGTAGGTGAGGTTGAAGAACCCCGGAAGGATCGCGACGCTCTCCCCCAGGCGGAAGGCGCGCTCGACGAGGAGCTTCGTCGTCTGGTCCAGGACGACGACGGCGCCCGCGAGGCCATAGAACCACACCGGGAGGCCGCCTCCCTCAGGAGCGTCCCGCCAGCACCGAAACGCAGCGGTCGCAGAGCGTGGGGTGCTCCGCATCCCGCCCCACGGACTCCCGGTAGGTCCAGCACCGCTCGCACTTGCGGCCCCGGGCGCGGCTCACGCGGACCGTGAGGGCGTCCTCCGGGACCTCGCGGTCCGGGTGCAGGGTCGCGGAAGAGACGATGAAGAGGGTGGGGAGGTCCGCCGCGGAGGGCTCGAGGAACGCGTAGAGCGCGCTCCCGGCATGCAGCTCCACGTGGGCTTCCAGGGCGTTGCCGATCACCTTGGCCTGCCGGACCTCCTCGAGCGCCTTGAGCACCTGGTCCCGGACGCCGAGCAGGCGCTCCCAGCGCGCCCCCAGGGCGTCATCCACCCACGCCTCTTCCACGGCCGGGAAGGTCTCCAGGTGGACCGACTCCGCCTCCCCCCCGGCCTTCGGGAGGGCCGCCCAGACCTCGTCCGCCGTGAAGGAGAGGACCGGCGCCATCAGGCGGACGATGCCGGTGAGCAGATGGTAGAGGGCGGTCTGGGCGGCGCGGCGCGCCCGGGAGGTCTTCCCGGAGGTGTAGAGCCGGTCCTTCAGGACGTCGAGGTAGAAGGCCGACAGGTCCACCGCGCAGAAGTTGTGGAGGCTGTGGTAGAAGACGTGGAACTCGTAGCGCTCGTAGACCTTGAGGAGCCGCTCCGTGAGGCGGGCCAACCGGTGCAGGATGAACCGGTCGATCTCCTGGAGGGCCGAGACGGGGAGCAGGTCGGTGCGCGGGTCGAAGTCCTTCAGGTTCCCGAGGAGGAAGCGGCAGGTGTTCCGGATCCGCCGGTACCCCTCGGCCAGCCGGCTCAGGATCTCGTCCGAAAGCCGGAGGTCGTCCCGGTAGTCCTCGGCCGCCGCCCAGAGGCGGAGGATCTCGGCCCCGTGCCGCTTCATGATCTCCTGGGGTGCGATCACGTTCCCGAGGGACTTGGACATCTTCCGCCCCTCGCCGTCCACCACGAAGCCGTGGGTGAGCACCTCCCGGTAGGGGGCGCGCCCCCGGGTCCCCACCGCCGCCAGGAGGGAGGAGTGGAACCAGCCCCGGTGCTGGTCGCTCCCCTCCAGGTACATGTCGGCGGGCCAGCGCAAATCCGGCCGCTTCTCGAGGACGGCCGCATGGCTCACCCCGGAGTCGAACCAGACGTCCAGGATGTCGTCCTCTTTCTCGAAGGCGGCCCCGCCGCAGTTGGGGCAGATGGTCCCGGGCGGCAGGAACGCCTCGGCCGGCCGCTCGAACCAGACGTCGGCTCCCTCCCGGGCCACGACCTCGGCCACCCGCTCGATCAGGTCCTGCCGCGCGAGAACCTGGCGGCAGGCCGTGCAGGAGAAGACGGCGATCGGGACCCCCCAGGCCCGCTGGCGGGAGATGCACCAGTCGCTGCGGTGGGCGACCATGTTGGAGATCCGCTCCTCGCCCCAGGGGGGGATCCACTTGACCTGGCGGATGGACTCCAGGCATTGCTCCGTCGCGCGGAAGAGGGTGGGGTTCTTGCAGCGCCAGCAGTGCGGATAGGTGTGCCGGATCTCCCCCGCGGCGACCAGCCGGTCGCGCCGCGCGAGCTCGGCGATGATCTTCGGGTTGGCCTCCCAGACCGAGAGCTCCCCGAAGAGCGGCGTCTCGGGCGTGAACCGCCCCAGGTCGTCCACCGGGTTGTCAATCGGCAGGCCGTACTTGATGCCGGTCTCGTAGTCCTCGGCGCCGTGCCCCGGGGCCGTGTGGACCACCCCGGTCCCCTGGTCCAGCGTCACGTACTCCCCCAGGACGATCGGCACCTGCCGCTCGAGCCAGGGATGCCGGCAGCGCACCCCCTCCAGCTCCGCCCCCGCCCAGGCGCCGTCCCTGACCGTGTAGTCGCCCTCCTGGAAGCCGAACTCCTGCATGCACCGGCCGACCAGGTCCCGCGCCAGGATGAGAACGCCTGCCGGCGTCTCGACGAGACCGTACAGGAGTCGCGGGTGGAGTGCCAGCGCCTGGTTCGCCGGCAGCGTCCAGGGGGTCGTCGTCCAGATGACGAAATGCGTCCCGCGCCCCGGATCGAGGGCGAACTTCCCCTTCGGGTCCGTCACCGGGAACTTCACGAAGATGGACGGGGAGCGGTGGTCCTCGTACTCCACCTCCGCCTCCGCCAGGGCCGTGATGCAGGTGGCGCACCAGTGGACCGGCTTGAGGCCCTTGTAGACGCTCCCCGCCCCGACGAAGCGCCCCAGCTCTCGAACGATGGTCGCCTCGTAGTCGTAGGACATGGTCGTGTAGGGGTTCTCCCAGTCCCCGAGCACCCCGAGGCGCTTGAACTCCTGCCGCTGGATCTCGATGTACTTCTCGGCGTAGGCCCGGCACAGGCGCCGCTTCTCCGGCACGGCCACCGCGGCCGCCCGCGGCCCCAGCTCCTTGTCCACCTGGTGCTCGATGGGCAGGCCGTGGCAGTCCCAGCCGGGCACGTAGACGGCGTCGTAGCCGGCCATCGTCTTCGCCTTGACCACGACGTCCTTCAGGATCTTGTTGAGGGCGGTCCCCATGTGGATGTGGCCGTTGGAATAGGGGGGGCCGTCGTGGAGGATCCAGGGCGGCCGGCCGCGGCGGGCTTCCCGGATCCGCTTGTACAGCCCCCGCTGCTCCCACCGGGCCAGGGTCTCGGGCTCCCGGACCGGCAGGTCGGCCTTCATGGGGAAGGCGGTCTGGGGGAGGTTCAGGGTCGCCTTGTAGTCGGTCGGCATCGGAGGCCACCCGCGTGCCGCTCGTGAAAATGTACACTACCCAGGGCGGGAGAGGCCGTCAAGGGCAAAACCGCGGGCTAATACAAACGACGTACATTGGGTGACCCAGGGTCCGGGTGGCGCCAGATGCCGCCCCCGGGCCCCCGTAGCGGAGGGGGGGCCCATCGGCTCTGGGCCGATGGGGGGAACCACGGGAGGGTTCCCCACAGGGGCCGGGGGCCGGGGCGGCGCCGGCGCCAGGACCCGGACGTTGTCACTTTCGTTCTGTCGTTTGTATTAGTCCCCGGCCAGGCGCTGGAGGAGGTCGGCGACGACGGCCTTGAGGCGGGGGAGGTCCAGCTCGTGGCGGTTGGCCAGCTCCTCGAGGAGGGCGTCGGACGGGGGCTCGGGGCGGCGGGGCGGGCCGGCCGGCGTCCAGGCCTCCTCCCGAACCTGCAGGGAGAGGAGGTCCCAGCGGGAGTAGTGGCCGACGGCGTCGAAGTAGGCCTTGGCCAGACGGCGTTCCTCGAGGTCGATCGTCGCCTCCACCAGCGTCTCCTGGCCGAAGACCGGCTCCCGGACGAAAAGGCCCGAAGGGTTCACGATGCAGGAGCCGCCGACGGCCAGGTTGTACTGGAGGATTTCCTCCAGGTCGGGGGGGATGGCGTCCGGGGGCAGGTACCAGGAGGAGGAGATGACGAAGACCGAGTTCTCGATGGCGTACTCCCGGATGGCCGGCTCGATGTCGCAGTCCCGGGAGCCCGGCCCCGGGCTCTTGCCCCCGAGGTGCTTCTCCATCCGCCACCACCCGGGCCAGACCGCACAGTGCAGCTCCTCCCCCTTGAGCGCCATCGCGGCCCGGAGCAGCGTCATGTGGTGCTCGTAGCAGATGAGGCCCCCCACGGTGCCGATGTCCATGGGGAAGACCCGGATGTCGCTCCCGTCCCCCATCCCCCAGTAGACCCGC
>JACPAU010000081.1 GCA_016180705.1 Candidatus Methylomirabilota bacterium | reverse complement strand
GGCCGAGGGGGGGAACCACGGGAGGGTTCCCCCGGGGGGGCCGGGGGCCGGGGCGGCGCCGGCGACAGGACCCGGACCGTGTCACTTTCGTTCTGTCGTTTGTATTAGGCGCAGACCCCCCGGACCGCGGCGACGATCCGCTCCTCGCTGGGGATGACGAACTGCTCCAGCTTGGGGGCGAAGGGCATGGGGGTGTCCAGGGCGGTCACCCGCCGGATGGGGGCGTCCAGGCAGTCCAGGGCCTCCTCTGCCACGACCGCGGCCACCTCCGAGGCGAAGGAGCACTGGGCCACCGCCTCCTGGACGATGACGAGGCGGCTCGTCTTCTCCACCGAGCGGAGGATGGCAGCGGTGTCGAGCGGGTCGAGGGTGCGGGGGTCCACGACCTCGCAGGAGATCCCCTCCGCCGCCAGACGGTCGGCCACGCGCAGGGCCAGCAGGACCATGCGGGAGTGGGCGACGACCGTCACATCCTGCCCCGAACGCTTCACGTCGGCGACGCCGAGCGGAACCAGGACCTCCCCCTCCGGCACCTCCCCGGTCTCCGGGTAGAGGAGCTTGTGCTCGATGAAGATGACCGGGTTGTCGTCGCGGATGGCGCTCTTCAGGAGGCCCTTGGCGTCGGCGGGGGTCGCCGGCATGACGACCTTGAGGCCCGGAATGTGGATGAACCAGGCTTCGAGAGACTGGGCATGCTGGGCCCCCGAGGAGCGGCCCGTCCCCCCCTGGGTCCGCAGGACCATCGGCACCCGCGCCTTGCCCCCGAACATGTAGCGGTTCTTGGCGGCCTGGTTCGCGATCTGGTCCATCGCGATGCCGGAGAAGTCCACGTACATGAGCTCGGCCACCGGGCGCATGCCCGTGAGGGCCGCGCCCACCGCGGCCCCCACGATGGCCGCCTCGGAGATCGGGGTGTTCCGGACCCGCTCCGGGCCGAACTCGTCGAGCAGCCCCTGGGTCACCTTGTAGGAGCCGCCGAACTGGGCGATGTCCTCGCCCAGCAAGAAGACGCGCCCGTCCCGGCGCATCTCCTCTCGCAGGGCCTCCCGGAGCGCCTCCCGGTAGGTGATCTTCCGCATCGCCCCCTCCGTCCTTTCCCGGCCCGCTCCCTCAGGCAAAGATGTCCCGAAGGGCGTCTTCCGGGTCCGGCTCCGGGCTCTGCTCGGCGAAGGTGACCGCCTCGGCGATCTCCCGGGCGACCTCCGCCTCGATCGCGGCCAGCGTGGCCGCAGGGATGCGGCGCTCCTCCAGCAGGAGTTGGCGGAAGAGGCGGATCGGGTCCCGCTGCTTCCAGCGCTCCACCTCGGCGGCCTCGCGGTAGGAGGTCCCCGGATCCCCCACATAGTGGCCCATAAAGCGGTAGGTCTTCGCTTCCAGGAGAGTAGGGCCGCCCCCCTCCCGCGCCCGCCGGACCGCCTCGCCGGCCGCGGCGAAGACGGCCAGGGCGTCCATGCCGTCCACCACCACCCCCGGCATCTCGTAGGCCACCGCCCGGGACGCGATGTCCTTGACCTTCTGGTGCACCTCCCGCGGGGTGGATTCGGCGTACTGATTGTTCTCACAGACGAAGACCACGGGGAGGTTCCAGACGGCGGCCAGGTTCAGCCCCTCGTGGAAGGCCCCGGTGTTCGACGCCCCGTCGCCGAAGAAGGCGACCGTGACGGTCCGGCGCCCCTGCAGCCTCGCGCTGAGGGCGGCGCCGGCGGCGATGGGGATGCCGGCACCCACGATCCCGTTCGCCCCCAGGATGCCGAGATCCAGGTCGGCGATGTGCATCGAGCCGCCCTTCCCCTTGCAGTACCCGGTCTTCCTGGCGAACAGCTCCGCCATCATCAGGTCGAGGCGCGCCCCCTTGGCCACCGCGTGGCCGTGCCCCCGGTGGGTGCTGGTGATGGCGTCCTCCTTCGTGAGGTGGGCGGAGACCCCGGCGGCGACGGCCTCCTGGCCGATGTAGGTGTGCAGGAACCCCGGGAGCCGGCCCGCGAGGAAGAGTTCGCTCGCCTTCTCCTCGAAGGCGCGGATCCGGAGCATGCTCCGGTAGATCTTGAGGGCCTGCTCGGTGGTGGGGATCATAGATTCCCGGAGGATGGAGCCGGGGCAGGGACCGCCCGGTCCGTGGCCTTGGTCCACGCGGTGCGCGGGAAACGGTGCTGGCGTGAACCTAAAGGACCGCCCGGGCGATGTCAAGCGGCGCGGGGCGCGCGCCCGCGCCTCAGACCGCGGTGTAGCCGCCGTCCACGTAGATCGTCTGGCCCGTGACCAGGTCGGAGGCGGCGGAGGCCAAATACACGGCGGTCCCGACCAGGTCCTCGCACCGGCCGAGGCGGCCCGCGGGCGTGAACCGGAGAATGCGCTCCCGGATCTCCGGGCGGTCCACGAAGGCGGCATTCAATTGGGTCCGGATGTAGGTGGGCCCGATGGCGTTGACCTGGATGTTGAAGGGCGCCCACTCGGCGGCCCACGCCCGTGTGAGGAGAACCACGCCCCCCTTGCTCCCGCAGTACGCGGCCGAGGAGGGAAGGGCGACGGCCCCGCCGATGGAGGCGACGTTGATGATCTTGCCGCCCCCCCGCGCCTTCATGGCCCGCGCGGCCGCCTGCCCGCACAGGAAGACCCCCTTGAGATTCACGTCGAGGACGGTCTCCAGGTCCGCCTCCGCCAGCTCTTCCGCCGGTCCCCGCACGTTGAGCCCGGCGTTGTTGACCGTCACGTCGAGGCGGCCGAACTGCTCCAGGATCCGCTCGAAGGCCGCGTCCACCTGGGCCCGGACCCGGACGTCCGCCTCCAGCGTGAGGACGCGGCGCCCGGTCGCCCGCACCTGTGCCTCCACCTCGGCCCGGCGGGCGAGGTTCCGATCGAGGAGGGCGACGTCCGCGCCCGCCTCCGCGAAGCCCCGGGCGAGCGTCCGGCCGATGTCCCCGAGGCCGCCGGTGATCAGGGCCACCTTTCCCGTGAGCGAGAAGAGCTCCATCGGCTCCTGCCTCCTCGCGCCGCGCCTACGGGTCGAGCGCGAGCAGATCCCGAATGCTCTCCAGGACATAGTCCGGGCGCACCGGGGCGCTCGCCAGATCCTCCCGCCGGGTGACCCCCGTCAGGACCAGGGCCGTCGGCATCCCGGCGGCCCTGCCCATGGTGACGTCGGTCTCCAGCCGGTCCCCCACCATGAGGCAGGCCGCGGCGGGGAGGCCCAGGCGCTCCAGGGCCACGTCGAGCATGATCCGGCTGGGCTTCCCGACCACCACCTCCACCTTCCGGCCGGTCACCCCCTCCACCGCCCCGATCATCCCGGCCGCGTCCGGGACCTCCCCCGCCTCCGTGGGGCAGGTCCGGTCGGGGTTCGTGGCGAGCATCCGGGCGCCGTGCCGGACGGCGATGAGGGCGTCGTGCAGCTTGCGGTAGTCGAAGGTCCGGTCGAAGGCGATGATGAGGTAGCGGACCCGGGTCGGGTCGGTCTCGACCCGCAGTCCCGCGGCCGCCAGCTCCTCCTTGAGCGGAGGCTCCCCGATGACGTAGACCGGGGCTCCCGGGTCCCGGCCCGCCAGGTAGCGGGCCATCACGTACGAGGAGTTGACCACGCTCTCGAGGTCGGCGGCGATGCCGAACCCCCGGAGCTTCTCGGCGTAGCGCGCCCGGCTCTCGATCGGCTTGTTGGAGAGAAAGCAGACCTTGGCGCCGCGCTCCCGGAGCGCCCGCACGGTCGCGGCCGCCCCGTCGATCATGCGGGGCCCGAGGTAGATGGTCCCGTCCAGGTCGAGGATGTATCCCCGGAAGCGCATCACGGAGAGCCCCGGCCCGCGCCGTCCCTCAGGCGGCAGGGCGCGGCCGCGGCCCCCCGACGCAGCCCTGTCTGGGTATCGGGCGGAGGAGGGGGGCTGCGGCCGGCAAGGCCTGCCGCCTGACCCGTCGGAATACGCCGGGGGAACCGCGGGCCCTGCTGCGTTGGAGCACCATCGGAGACTTAGTCCTCATCGGGGAAGAGGGGGCTCGCGCACTGGGGGCAGAGGGCGACCTTGGGGCCGGGCTTGGCCTCGTCGATCTGTCCGGTCCAGCCGCACTGGGAGCAGGTTACGGGGAAGTCCACCGCTCCTCCGGGCGCGCGCCAGCGGCGCGGCCCGGTGCTTCGGTACCAGAGGAGCGGGGAAGAGTCAAGGAGATGTGCTCGTCCAGACTGAACGAGATCACGGGCTCCGGTGTAGCGCGGCCCTGACCCAGACTAGGGACTCGCGGGGAGGACCGTGACCCGGTCTTGCGGCTTCACGGTCAGGCCGGGCTTGAACCCGATGAGTTCGGCCACCGAGAACTTCGCCTGGACCTCGACGATGCGGGCCCGGCCGACCTCGAGCGCGATCTCCCCGAGGGGCTCCCCGGTCACGGGGTGCGTCAGGCTCTGGCGGCGGGTGATGGCGATGAGGCTGTCCTTCCTGACCTCCCCGTCGGCCAGGTCAATGACGATCCGCATTCCGTCCACGAGGACCACGTAGCCCCTGCGGTCCTCCGGGCGGATGGGAGGTGGCAGCGCGGCGCGGACCTCGGGGGCCAGCGGCGGGGCCCCCCTGGGGGGAGTAGCAACGGGGGTTCCCGTCTCACCCTCCGGAGGCCGCCAGATCCTTCCCGGGCCGGGGGGCGGGCCGGCCTTGGCGTACGCATCAGGCGGTGCAATGATGGCTTCCCTTCCGAAAACCGCACCAGTGAGGGTTGTCGGGATTTCCTGCCGGTCCACCCAGATGTATTCTGGGTCGTTCCCTCGGTCGGTCCGACGGGGATTCTGAACCAAGACCCACTCCCGTTCGGCGGGCTTGGTGGCGGCGGGGCTCACCCTCTTGCCACCGCCGCAAGCAGGCAGGAGCGGCGCGGCAACAAGCAAGAGAAAAAGAATCCCCCGCCAGTGGAAGAGTACCCGGTTCATCGTCGAGGGCTCCTGGGGAGGAGCATCTCTCGTCTGCCCGCCGCTGTCCCCTGACCGCGCAAGCCGAAACCTGTCCGCGATTCCTTCGTATTTGTCCACATACTTGTCCACAGGGCGCGGAGTCAAGCGAATTCTTGGATGACGCGGCACACTACGTATGGGAAGGAGAAACCCGAGAAAGGAAAGGGCGACCTGCGTTCAAGCAAACCGCAGGCCGCCCCGAAAGAAGGGCGAGTCGGAGGCTGGGCCGACCGCCCGGGACTAGAAGAAATACCAGAAGGCGAGGTGGATCTTGTTGATGTCGCCGTCGGTTCCGTTGAAGAGCTCGCGCGAGTTGTACTGCCACTCCAGGCCCACGCGCCAGTTCTGGACGATGTCGTGCATGACGTTCACGTGGATGGACTGGAGGGTCTCATTGTCGAACGTCGTGGCGCTCCCGAAGCCTTTCCCCGCCTCGTCGTCTATCTCCTCCCAGCCGTAGTAGGCGTTCAGGGTCGTCCGCGCCATGACCTGGTAACTGCCGCCAGCGAAGAAGCCGAGGGAGGTGAGGTTCACGACCTCTTCCGCCCCGGCGGCCGTGACCAGGATGCCGTCCGGGAAGTCCCCGTTGGCGTACCGGTTGATCCCGTCCAGATAGTGGATGTGCCCCTGCAGGGTGAGGGGCCCGAGGGGGACTTTCACACTCCCCAGCACCCCCCAATTAATCTCGTCTTCCGTCTCGCCGCTAGCGAACTTGAACTTATTCTGTCCCACCGTCGCCGCCACCTCGGCGCTCAACCGGGGATCCGCCCAGGCCAGGCGCCCGACGAATTGGGGGATGACCTGCTTGGTGTTACTGGTAAACGACGTCGCCTTAGCAGCTGTGCTCCCATCATCCCGGCTCTGGAACGACGGCTCTTCCGCGGCTACCTCGAGCGTGAGGTTCGGCATCAGCCCGTAGCCGAGCCGGATCTGGGGCTGCCGCGAGAAAACCTGCCCGGCCGGCCCGTTGAAGTCAATGGTGTTCGCGAAGAAGGCGGGGTTCGTGAAGGTGGACCAGGTCTGGCCGGCCAGGAGAGAGAGGCCGTTGCGGAACGTTCCCTGCCCGAAGGCGTGCCGCAGGCGGGGCACGTGGGAGTTGGTCGTCGAGACGTTCCCACCTCCCCCTTCGAAGTCGAACTCCACGAAGCCGCGAAGCTTGACCCCCTCCACCTCATCGGTGATGTTGAAGTTCAAGCGGGACTCTCTCGCATCAAAGATGAATTCCTGCCGGTTGGAGTCCGCCGTCCCGTCCAGGGGGGTGACCTTCGGGTTCGGTGCGGCGCTATCGGTCGCGCCCGTCTGGTAGATGGCATCCAGCTTCACATAGCCGCCGACCTTGATCTGCGGCGCCGCGCTGCCCACGCCGGGCAGGGCGAGTAGAACGACGAGGCAGAGAACGCTGAAGACTACGATGAGACCTCTCCTGCGCACACTCCCCTCCTTCCTATCCCCGCGAGATTGTCTGTGTCCTCCCCAAAGCCGAAGGGAACCTCCTTCCTCCAGTGGGAATTTCCTGCCGGCCGCCGACCCCCTCTCGAACTCCGACCGCGATAGCCTCGTCGGCATGGCCCAACCGTTCCCAGAAGGGTCACCCCTTTTCCACTGGAGAGTGTTGCGTGAAACAGCCGGACCAGATCAGGCCTTGTCCCGAGCCCGCACAGCGACCCCCGAAAGGGG
>JACPAU010000080.1 GCA_016180705.1 Candidatus Methylomirabilota bacterium | reverse complement strand
GAGCGTGTCCCCCCGGAGGCCGCAGCGGAGGGCCTCCAGAGCCAGGATGTCCTCGGGCGCCACGTTCCCGAGGCTGACGTTCGGCCCGAACCGCAGGACAAAGTGCCGCTGCTGCGCCGGCAGCGGCGCCTCCCAGATGAGGCGGGCCGGATCCTTGACGCCGGCCACGAGGGCGTCGATCTCGGCGTCCACCGGGACCCCCTGGGCGTCCATCACGCCGACCCCGCGGCCGGCCTCCCGGGCCTCCACGAGGACCATGAACGCCCCCAGGGCGAGGTCGTTCTCCGCCTCTTCCGCCAGGCGCGCTGCGGGGAGCGCCTCTCCGGGGTCCTTCTTGCCCACCTCCGTGATGACCCGGAAGCCCGCCCGGACGGCCTGCCGGATCACCCGCTCCCGGGTCCGCCGGTCCATGGCAATGGTGCCGTCCGAGATCTCGAGAGCGTCGAACCCCAGCGCCTCCGCACGGACCAGGTACCGGTCGAAGGTCCCCTGCCAGACGCAGACCTCCTGGAAGGTCCCCCCGGGCATGCAGGAGCAACCGGCCCCCGTGATCAGGCGCACCTTCCGCTTGAGGAGCGGGGCGTCGAAGAAGGCGGAGGTCCCGAACGTGAGCTTGACCACGTCAATGGCATCCGCCGCGACCGCCATCAGGTCGCTCGCCTGGTGGACGCCGAGCCCCTTGTCAATGACCATGGTCCAGCCGATGGCGCGTGGCTTCGCGACCCGCTCCTTCACCGGGGTGGTGAAGACGCCGTCCCAGGCCTTCCGGACCGCCCCCCCACGCTGGGGGCCGGGCGGGCTGTGCCTGCGCCGCATCAGACGAGCCCCTCCAGGCAGGTGGTCGGGCCGCTGAGGGTCGTCCAGGCGCCGCGGATGTCAGCCCGCTCCACGAGGGCCCGCATCGCCTCCAGGCGCCGCCCTGCCAGCTCGACCGTGTCCAGGGCCGGCACCGGGAGGCACTCGTAGAGCAGTACCGTCTGCCCGTGCTTCTCGGTGGCGCTGTCGAAGAGGAGCTTCACCAGGCGCTCCCGGGGCTCGATCGCCGCCGCGACGGCGGCCGTCCGGCCCGACTCCACCTTCGGGTGCACGATGCGGAGCGGCGGGCTCTCCAGGACGTCCCGGCTCGCCTGCACCGGCGCCAGGTCGAGGGCGATCTTGGTGGCCCAGACGTCCTCGACCGGGGGAAGCATCACCCGGAGCCGGGCCAGCGCCTCCGGGAAGTCGTGGGTCAGGTTGCCCACCCGGACGTTGTCGAAGAGGGAGCCCTTGTAGAACCGGTAGCCCTCGCCGGCCACGCGCAGGTGGGTCATCTCGGTGCTGAAGACGGTGAACCCGCGGGCGAGGCCGGCCAGCAGGAGGCAGGTCTTCCCGGCCCCTGCCGGGCCCGGGATCAGCCAGAGCTCCCCGGTCGCCTCGTCCACCATGGCGCTCGCGTGCAGCGTGTGGACCCGGTGGTATCTCTCCAGGCCGAAGACGACGTACCGGTACAGGAACCCGAGGTTCCCGAAGAGCGTGTAGCGCCGGTCGCGGACGCCCGCCTCGAGGGCCGTGAAGTCCCCGATGGCCACGACCCGGTCCTCCCCCAGGAGGAGCCGGGGCACCGCCTCCTTCTCGTCGAGGATCAGGATCTCCGCGTCCAGGTCGGGGGCGTAGGGGATCTCTTCGATGGCGCGGTAGTCGGTGAGGAGGGACTGCTGGACCTGGGCGGTGAAGTACTCCGGCCGGCGGATCAGTTCGCCGTTGTTGCTCACGAGGCCGAGCCGGAGGTCGAGGACCTGCACCCCGCGCCGGTGCATGACGGCGGAGCCCCTCAGGCCACGCCCACCTTGATGAGGTTGGTGGTGCCGGGCGGGCCGGTGGGGGGACCGGCGGTGATGACGAAGCGGTCCCCCGGCTGGACCAGGCCGGAGGCCAGCGCGGCCTCCTTCGCGTGGGCCATCATGGTGTCCATGTCCCCCGGCTTGTCTGTGACCATGGGGGTGACCCCCCACACCAGCGCGAGGCGCCGGGCCACCACCTCCGAGGGACTGGCAGCCAGGATCGGTTGGCGCGGCCGGAGCCCGGCGATGATCCGGGGCGTCTTCCCGGTCCGGGTGGGGCAGACGATGGCCTTGGCTTGCAGCTCCTGGGCCACCAGGCACGCCGCCTCACAGATGGCGAACTGCACCGTCCGGGCCTGCCGGGAGGTCTGCCGGCGCTCCGACCAGGCGCCCTCCTCGAGGGCGCGCTCGGCGGTCTCGGCGATCCGGGCCATCACCGCCACCGCCTCCACCGGATGGCGGCCGGTGGCGCTCTCCTCCGACAGCATGACGGCGTCGGTCCCGTCCAGGACCGCGTTCGCCACGTCGGAGGCCTCAGCCCGGGTGGGGCGCGGGCTCGCCACCATGGAGGAGAGCATCTGGGTGGCCGTGATGGCCGGCTTCCCCTGGACGTTCGCCATGGCGATGAGCCGCTTCTGAACCAGCGGGACCTCCTCCAGGGGGATCTCCGCCCCCAGGTCTCCCCGGGCGATCATGATGCCGTCCGTCGCCTCCAGGATCTGCTCGATGTTCTCCAGGGCGTCCCGCTTCTCGATCTTGGCGATCACCGGGATCTCCGCCCCCGCTTCCGCCAGGAGCGCCTTCGCCTGGTGGATATCCTCCGCCGTCCGGACGAAGGAGACGCCCAGGTAATCCACTCCCTGCTGGACGCCGAAGGTCAGGTCGGCCCGGTCCTTCTCGGTCAGGGCCTTCACCTTATGCCCGCCGCCGGGTAACGTCACCCCCTTGTGGGGGAAGAGCGTCCCGCCCACCACGACCCGGCAGCGCAGTTCCTCCTGCCCCTTCTCGATCACCTCCAGGCGGAGCCGGCCGTCCGAGAGGAGGAGCGGGTCCCCCACGTCCACCTGCTCGAGCAGTTCCGGATAGCCCACGGAGATGACCTCGGGCGTCCCCACCACCTTGCGCGTCGTGATGCTGAGGATGTGCCCGGGCCGCAGGTAGATGGACTCGGTGACGAGTTCCCCGATCCGCATCTTCGGGCCGGCCAGATCCTGGAGAATGGCCGCCGGCTTCCCTTCCTCCTGGGAGATCCGCCGGATCAGCTCGACGAGGCGGCGGTGCTCCGCGTGGGTGCCGTGGGCAAAGTTCAGGCGCGCCACGTCCATGCCCTTGCGAAGCAACCCCCGGATGACCCCCTCGGTCCGGCTAGAGGGCCCCAGGGTGCAGACGATCTTGGTCCGACGCATGCCCGCTCTCCTTGCTGGGAGGCCCCCCGCGCCGGGGAGGCCCGTCCCTCCCCGTCACTCTATCAAAGAATACGGGCCTCCCCACAACACAAAAGCGGAGGGCCACCTGCACCCCCCGCTTCTCTCCTCCTTCCACCGGGCAGAAGGCCCGAGTGGCCCTGCCCCCCCGCCCGGCTTGCCGCCAGGACGCCCGCCTGGCCCGGGAACCCTAGCGCCCGACGGCGAACCCGAGGCCGAGCCGGCGCAGGGTCTCGGGCGTCGGCACCCCGTCCCGGTCCCAGCCCCGGAGGCGGTAGTATTCCGAGAGGAGCGGGTCCAGCTCCTCGGGCGGGCAGTGCATCCCCTTCGAGGGACCCTCGGGGATCGGAACGTGCAGGACGCGGTGGGGAAGCGTGTCGTCCTTCCGCCGCACCCCCTCCCGGCAGTTGTAGGCGCGCTCGAGCGTGTAGATCCGCTCCCCCATGGCCTCGACCTCCTCGAGGGAGCAGTCCCACCCGGTGACGGCGGCGATGGCCGCCCGGTAGTTCTCGTTCAGAAACAGGCCGAGCCCGCGCTCCGCCGTGAAGCGACAGAGGACGAGGGAGTCGCCGATGGCGGTGAAGTGCTGGCTCCGGCAGGCGAAGGCCGGCTTGTCCGCCGTCGTCAGCCGATCCACCGCCTTCGTGTACTGGGGGGTGGGCCGGACGTCGTGGTGGCTCCCGCCTCGGGTGGAGGTGGCGTAGCCCATCGCCATCCCCTTGAGGGCGCGGGGGGAGTGGGCCGGCAACTCGAGGCCCTTGGCCGTGTACAGGAACTCCCGCGTCCTTTCCAGTCCGAGGCGCGCGGCCAGCCGGTCCGAGCCTTCCGCCAGCCAGTCGCCGAACCCGGAGCGGGCGGCGGTCATTTCGATCAGGCGAAGGACCAGGTGCGGATCCCCGAAGCGGAGGGGCATCCCCGTTTCGCGCTCGGTCAGGATCCCGCGCTCGAAGGCCTCGTTGGCGAAGGCGATCGTGACCCCCACCGAGATGGTGTCCAGGCCCAGTTGGTCGCAGAGCTCCTCCCCCTTCACGAGGGCGGCGGCGTCCACGTGGGCGTTCAGGGTCCCGAGGGAGAAGATGGTCTCGAACTCGGGCAGCTTCCAGCGGAGCCCGGTCCACTCCCCGTCCTTCACCTCGAACGTCTTCCCGCAGGCCACGGAGCACTTGAGGCAGGTGGTGTCGCGGGCCCAGAAGTGCTCCTTGTAGGTTTCGCCGCTGATCCGGTCTACGTCGGGGACGACCTCCCCCTGCATGTTGCGCCAGCCGAGCCCGCCCAGGGCATTGATGGGGTTGACCAGGACCGGCGTCCCGTACACCTTGAGGCCGTGGGTCCCCTTCTTCAGGTCTTCGCGGGTCCCGTCCACCAACGCCTTCAGGGCCGCGGGGTCGGCGACCTCGGTCCTGCTCCTCCCCCGGACCGCCACCGCCTTGACCTGCTTGCTCCCCAGGACGGCGCCCATCCCGCCCCGGCCGGCGATCGCCTCCCGGTTCTTCCAGTAGTGGCAGCAGCAGGCGAAGCGGACGAGCCGCTCCCCCGCCGGCCCGATGGCCAGCACGTCGGTGTCGGGGCCCTCCCGCTCGAGGACCGCCTGGATGGCCTCTCCCGTGGTCTTGCCCCAGAGCCCGTCGGCCGGCTTGACGGTCACACCGGCATGCTCCACCAGGAGGTAGACGGGCCGCGCCGCCTTCCCCGTCATGACGAGGGCGTCGAAGCCGGTGCGCTTCAACGTGCAGGGGAACTGGCCGCCGAAGGTGGAGTCGAAGAAGAGGCCGGTGAGCGGCGACTTGGCACCGATGCAGGCGCGGCTGTTGCCGACCACCGTGGTGTCCGTGATCGGCCCCACGGCGATCACGATGGCGTTCGCGGGGCTCAGGGGGTCCACGCCGGGACCGACCCTCTCGTAGAGGAGCCGGACGGCGAAGCCGTTGCCCCCGAGGAAGGCCCGGGCGAAGTCCTCGCCGAACTCCTCGACCTGGCTCTGCCCGGAGGCGAGGTCCACCGTCAGGATCCGGCCGCCGTAGCCGTACATCAGGACCCTCCCCCGGATAAGGCCGTTGGGTCGCCAGGCCTCGGGTCGCGGTCCAGGACGCGGCCAGCGATTGCCGGGCGGGCGGAGTGAGAGGGAGCGAAGCAGACGCGCCCGTATGTATCCAAAATTGCTGAGATTGTCAAGCCGGATTGCCCCGGAGCATCCCACGTTACCTTCCCTGGGCCGCCCGGCACATTGCTTGACTTGGCATCGGCGGGCCACTAGGCTACCGGTGACATTCGCCTCCGTCCGCTGGTGCTCGGTCGGGCGCGGCCTCGGGACCGTTCCGAGGAGGAAATCATTGGGTACCGGAATGCCCTCAACTGGATCCACACGAACCCGGAATCCATCCCCGTCAGCCCCGAAACCGCTCAGCGCCTGCACGCCATCGCCCAGGCCGGCGCGGGCGATGCCCGCCGGTGGAAGGCCCGGGACAACGAGATCATTGAGATCCTCCCGGATGGACGACGGGTTGTCCGGTTCCGCCCGGTGCCGGCCGAGGGGACCCCGGCGGCAGTCGAGCAGCTCTGCCTGGGATACCGCCACGCCACGGATCAGAGCCTGCTTCCGCCGCTCCTGGCCGTAGCGAGCTTCGTCTTCGACTTTCTGTGCATCCATCCCTTCCGAGACGGAAACGGCCGCGTCTCCCGCCTCCTCAATCTGCTCCTGCTCTACCATCACGGGTTCCGGGTGGGGCGGTACGTGAGCCTGGAGCGGCTGATCGAGGACAGCAAGGAGAGTTACTACGACGTCCTCAAGCGTTCTTCCGAGCGCTGGCATGAAGGACAGCATGACCTCGTCCCCTGGTGGTCCTACTGCCTCGGGATCTTGCGCTCGGCGTACCGTGAGTTTGAGGAGCGGATGGGCGCCGTCCGGGCTCCGCGTGGCGCCAAGACCGAAACATCCTCGCGTTTCCAGGGGAATTCGCCATCTCCGACGTCGAGCGAGCGTGCCCGGGGGTGAGCCGCGACATGATCCGGCTCGTGCTGCGGACGCTCCAGAAAGAGAAGCGAATTGCCTGCCTTGGGCGGGGTCGCAGCGCCCGATGGCAGCGAATGGGGTAACAACCCGCTAAACAGGGTAATGAATGAGGCAATACTGGGTGCCGCGGCCTCCGGCCAGAGTGAACGCCACCCCCCGCGGGGACGCTGAGATGGGGGGAACCTTTTCGTCTGCCCCTGGTCTAAGTGAGCATGCAGCGGGCTGAGGTGCCCGCGGCGCCGCTAGCCGCGGCTGCGGTGGACGAAGATCGGGAGTTGGTGGAGCAGGCTCGCGCGGGGGACGCAGGCGCCTTCGAGGCGCTCGTGTTGGTGGAGCAGGCTCGCGCGGGGGACGCAGGCGCCTTCGAGGCGCTCGTGCGCCGCTACCAGGGGTGGGTGTTCACGCTGGCCCTCCGGATGGTCGGGAACCGCGCGGAGGCCGAGGACGTGGCACAGGAGGTCTTTCTCAAGGCCTACCGCGGCCTCGCGGGGTTCAAGGCCGCGTCCCGCTTCACCACGTGGCTCTACGCCATCGCGAGCCACCACTGCCTGAACCACCTCCAGGCCCGGAGCCGGCGGAGCGCTCCTGCCGGGCGGGGCCGGAGTCACGCCGAGAGCGATGCCCCGGTCGCCGTGGAGCGGCTCCCCGACGGGGCGCCGCGGGCCGACGCGCTCCTCGAGCGGACGGATTTCGTGCGGATCGTCCAGGCCGAGATGACCCACCTCACGGAGGAGCACCGGCTCATCCTGGTCCTGCGGGACATCCAGGGGCTCTCGTATGAAGACATCGCCCGCACGCTGGGGCTGGAACTGGGGACCGTCCGGTCGCGGCTGCACCGCGCCCGAATGGAGATGAAGGCGAGGCTCACCCCGTACCTCTGAC
Source organism: Candidatus Methylomirabilota bacterium (assembly GCA_016180705.1). Taxonomy (GTDB): domain Bacteria; phylum Methylomirabilota; class Methylomirabilia; order Methylomirabilales; family JACPAU01; genus JACPAU01. The sequence goes on along the minus strand of JACPAU010000080.1, from coordinate 1,332 downwards.
GGGAACGACGGATGACCTGCGACGAGGCCCGCGAGGCCTTCTCCGACCTCTACGATGCAACGCTGTCCGGCGCGCCGCTAGCCGCCCTCAGGCGGCATCTCGAAGACTGCGCGGCCTGCCGGGCCGAGTGGACCGCCTTCCAGCGCGCAGTCCAGGCGGTCGCGAGGCTCGGGAGCGCCGAGCCGTCCCCGGGGTTCGCGGGGCGGGTGCGGCAGCGGGTGGAGGCCCCATCCGGATGGCGGCGTCTCGTTGAGTGGCTCTTCCTGCCCCTCCACGTGAAGGTCCCCATCCAGGCGCTGGCGCTCCTCCTGGTGGCCTTCGCGGGCCTGCTCATCTACCAGCAGTCGCCCCAGGTGCGCCGGGAGGCGGAGGTCCCCCAGAGCGGCGGCAGGGCGGCCCAGGAGATCGGCCGGGCCGACGCCCAGAAGGGAGAACAGGCCGAGCGCCAGGCGCTCCCGGCGTCCCCGCGAGCAGAACCGGACCGGCCGGCCTCACCGGCGCGCGAGGAGACCAGGCCGCTCGCGAAGAGTGCGGCGCCTGCGGAGCCCCGGAAGGAGGGCGCGGCGCGAGCGACCGCAACCGGGCCGGCGGACGAACTGTACGCAGCCGCCCTCAGGGATTCGGCCCGCCAGGAGCACGACCGGGCGATCGCCGAATACCGCGCCTTCATCGCCCAGCACCCGCGCGACGCCCGGGTCCCCGACGCCCGGCTCCGGCTGGCCGACGCCTACTTCGCCCGGCAACGGTACGCAGAGGCTGCCGCCGAGTACGAGAGCCTCACCCGGGACTTCCCCGACAGCCCCCTCATCCCTCCCGCCCTCTTCCGGCACGGCCAGGCCCGGCTCGCCCTGGGCGACCCGGCCGCCTGCGGGATCCTCCGGGAGGCGCTCCGCCGCTCCCCGGACGCGCCCGAGGCACCGGAGGCCCGCGACGCCCTCGCCGCACGCTGTCCCTGAAACCCCAGCACAACGCGGGGAACTTTTCCGGCCCGCCGCTGTCTGACCCTCCGACGAACCCATCGCCCGGCCGCTAGGGCCGGAGGGGAGGACAGCGATGCGAAGCAGCATGTGGCTGGTCATGACCATGGGGCTCCCGCTCGGCACCCTCCTGCTCGCGGGCGGCGCGACCCCGGCGGCCCCCCCCACGAACCGCGCCGCCATCACGCAGCAGCACCAGAAGGAGATCGCCCTCACGATCTACAACGGGAACCTGGGCCTGGTGAAGGATGTCCGGGAGGTCGCGCTCCCCCCGGGGACGCACGAGGTGAAGTTCATGGACGTGGCCGCCCAGATTGACCCGACGACGGTCCACCTCAAGTCGCTCACCGACCCG
>JACPAU010000298.1 GCA_016180705.1 Candidatus Methylomirabilota bacterium | reverse complement strand
GCCATCCGCGACGGCCGGCACACGCTCGTCGCCACGGGGACCGCCAGCGGCAAGAGCCTCGTCTATACCCTCCCGATCCTCGAGACCTGTCTCGGCGACCCCCAGGCCACCGCCCTCTGCCTCTTCCCCATCAAGGCGCTGGAGCAGGACCAGCTCGGGGCCCTGCGGGACCTCATCCCGCCCGGCAGCGGGATCACGGCCGCCATCCTGGACGGCGACACCCCGGCGCACGAGCGGGCCCGCCTGCGGGAGCAGCCGCCGAACGTCCTGATCAGCAACCCGGACCTCCTCCATCTCAGCCTGCTCCCGTACCACCCGCAGTGGAAGGGGTTCTTCGAGCGGCTCCGCTACGTGGTCGTGGACGAGCTACACACCTACCGGGGGGTCTTCGGCTCGCACGTGGCCCACGTGCTCCGCCGGCTGCGCCGGGTCGCCGCCCACTACGGGGCCTCCCCCCAGTTCATCGCCTGCTCCGCCACCATCAGCAACCCCGGCGAACTCGCCGGCGCCCTCACGGGCCTGCCCTTCACGGTCCTCGCGGAAGAGCCCGGCCTCGATCGCCCGCCGCTCCTCCGGCATGTAGCCGGCCCGGTAGGCCCGGATCCGCTCGGCCAGGCGCGGGGCCTGCTCCTGGGCCCACATGGCCATCAGTTCGGTGATCTTCCGCGCCTTGGTGAAGGCGATGGCCTTGAGGCCCTGCTCCACGCAGCGCAGGAGCAGCTCCGTCGCCTCCGCGTAGGGGCTGCGCTGGGGGTTGACCAGGACGAACCGCTTCCCCCGCTGCGGCGAGCCGTCCTCCGCGAGGACCGTGAAGGGCAGGCCCGTGAGGGCGCCGGCGAGTTCGCCGGGGTTGCTGATCGTGGCGGAGCAGGCGATGAACTGGGGGGAGGCCCCGTAGTGGGCGGCGACCCGGCGCAGTCGCCGGAGGACGTGGGCGACGTGGGAGCCGAAGACGCCCCGGTAGGTGTGGAGTTCATCCACGACCACATAGCGGAGTCGCTCGAAGAACCACTTCCACTGCGGGTGGTAGGGGAGGAGGCTGAGGTGGAGGAGGTCCGGGTTGCTGATCAGGACGTTCGGCGGCTGCTCCCGCAGGCGGGCGCGCTGGTGCGCCGGGGTGTCCCCGTCCAGGATGGCGGCCGTGATGCCGCTCCCGGGCGGGATCAGGTCCCGGAGGGCCCCGAGCTGGTCCTGCTCCAGCGCCTTGATGGGGAAGAGACAGAGCGCGGTGGCCTGCGGGTCGCCGAGGCAGGTCTCGAGGATCGTCGCCGAGACAGGTCTCGAGGATCGGGAGGGTATAGACGAGGCTCTTGCCGCTGGCGGTCCCCGTGGCGACGAGCGTGTGCCGGCCGTCGCGGATGGCCGCGATCCCCTCCGCCTGGTGCGCGTAGAGGGCGGCGATGTCCCGGCGGGCCAGCATGCGCTGGAGGGTCTCGGGAAGGGCCGGGGTGAGGGGCTGCGTCCGGGCCGGCCGCGGCGGGAAGGTCCGGAGGTGGATGGCCACCTCCCCCGCCGTCCCGCGCCGGGTCAGCTCGCCGAGGAACCGGTCGAGCTCGGACACCGTGACCTCGCGCCGATCGGGAGGAAGGATCAAGCCTGCTCGAGAGTGACGCGCGTCCCCGACCGGACCTGCTTGAAGACCGTGGGGTCCCCGAGGACGCGCCCGATGACGTTAACAGCGCTGGCGGCCCGGACCTCATCCCCGGTGCTCACCGGGGTCGGGCCGAAGAAGATGCAGAACGCGGTCTCGGGGGGCCAGTACCCGAGATCCCCCCTCTCGACCACCTCCCGCGCGTCCCGCTCGAGGGCGGCCTCGACCGGGATCGTGAAGTAGATCTCGTCCCCCCAGGTGCTCGCCTTAGCGTTCAGGGGCAGGGCGTTCCAGATCTTCTCGGCCGTGGGCGCCCCGTTCAGCGTCGCCTCGGCCGTCACCGTGCCCGCCCGAATCCGAATCTTCCGGCCCCGTGCCACCCCGTCGCTCCTCCCGCCGCGCCCGCGCGGGATATAGCACGCGCCCGTCCGGGGCGTCAAGGCAGCGGGGCCTCCCGGCCGGCGGCCTACCCCTTCGTGGCAAAGCCCATCAGGCGCGACAGCAGGCTCATCCACCAACCTCCCGGGACCACCTAACGGATGGCGTTTAAGGTGTGTGCCAAGACGGCCGGAGGCCGGTCGAGGCGTAGCGCCGCCGGCCGGACTGAGTAGCCGTCGACGCGCGGCAGCTTCACCACTTGGACCGGGGCCGGCGTGGTCTGTGCGTGGGAGATGACGGCAGCGGTCGGGTAGAGGAGCGCAACCGCGCTGGCCGGAGGGGAGGCGGACCTATGCACGGGATATCCATGTTGCTCGAGGAATCGCGCTTGCGAGGCCTCAATCTGCTCATGGAGGCCGTCTCGATGGACCTGCTCTTGCGTGGGTTGGTGGTACTCGGCGCGAGGCCGCGGGACATCGCGAGGGTCTTGGGGCGCCACCCCGGGGTGGCGGCCTAACGCCCCAGATAAGCTGCGAGCGGGCGGCCACCTCGCCGTCGCCCGCGCGTCAGCGTCATCTGGTTGTTAGCGAGCCTCCTCCGGATCCAGCAGAGTCAGAACCTTTCCGACGGCCTCGTCCAAGACTTCGGCCGGCACCGTGCAGGCGTACTTTGCTCTCCGGACGCGCCAGTCGAGGCTCTTGAGTTGGTCCGAGAGGATGGCGCCCTGTACCTTGAGCCCCGGAGGAAGCACCACTTCAAATGGGTACCCCTTGACCTGGGAGGTCACGGGGCAGAACAAGGCGAGTCCCACCCGACGGTTGTAACCCCCCGGCGAGACGACCAACGCGGGACGCGTCCCTGCTTGCTCATGGCCAGCGTGAGGATCGAACCGGAGCCAGGCGATGTCTCCACGTTCCGGAACATACTTGGAAGGCACTACCAGGTCTCCCGACCCACAGGCGCACCGGTGGCAACCTCCTCATGGAGATTTCGCGAAGTCACCTTCCGGAGAAGGCCACGCAGGGAGTACCGGCGGTGTACGGGCCGGATCCGCAGGCTACCCTTCTCGACCGATATGTCTACCGTTGAGCCCGCTCCTACTCGAGCTTCCGCCGCAAAGGAACGTGGAATGCGGACACCGAGACTGTTGCCCCACTTCTGAACCTTTGTCTGCATAGCCCCCTCCAGGATATACAATGAGTATACTCCTCTGGGGCTTGCCGGTCAACTTCTCGGCTCGCTAACGGGGCGGCGGCAGAGCCGCCGGCCCGATGGGTCGGCGCCGACGGCAGCAGGCCGCGCGCGTCGGCCCATCTACAATTAGACCTCACCTGTATAGCCGCACACTCCCATCCGAGGAAAGTTGACGACAGGTAGGAAAGCGTCCTCCTCACCACATTCGTGCTCGCCGGCGTGCTTCGCGCAGCGGAAGGGGTCGCGCTCGTAGAGGCAAAATGGGCAGAGTAGGGTGGCGGGGCCACCGCAGACGGCGCACGGGAACACCGGTGGTTCGTTGCGGGCGACAAGACGGGCTGCCGGCTTCCCGATGATCCCGCGCCGTGTGCTCA
>JACPAU010000137.1 GCA_016180705.1 Candidatus Methylomirabilota bacterium | reverse complement strand
CGGCCGAAGGAGGACCGGCTCCGCCTGATGCGGGCGATGCCGGCCAACCTGGAGCAGATCCTGGTCCTCTACGACGGGCCGGCGGACCCGGTCCGGCGCCTCTGGGACTGGGTGGCCGGCACGCGGCCGGTCGCCGACTTCCAGGATGACCTCGGGATGCGGACCCGCTTCTGGGTCGTCCGGGACCCGGAGGCGCTTTCCGCGATCACGGCCGCCTTCCGTGACCGCCGCCTGTTCATCGCCGACGGCCACCACCGGTACGAGGCCGCCCTCCTCTTCCGGGAGGAGATGCGTGCCGCCGACTCCGCCCCCGCCGAGACCCGGGACCGGCGCACGTACAATTACGTCACGATGTCACTGGTCCACGTGGAGGACCCGGGCCTCCTGATCCTCCCGACCCATCGCCTGCTCGCCCCCTTCCCGGGCGCCGACGCGCCGGCCATCCGCCGCACCCTGGAGGCGGCCGGGTCCCTCACGCCCTGGCCGCTCGGCCCCGAGGGGGAGGGCCTGCCCGGGCTGCTCGAGGCCCTCGAGAAGGTGCAGGAGGGATGCGCGGTGGGCTGCGCCTGGGGGGCGGCGGCGGCCGGACTCCTGCGGCTCCCGGACGTGCCCGGCGCCTCGCCCGTGAACGCGCTCGACGTGGTCCAGGTCCACGAGCGGATCCTGGCCCCGCTCCTCGCGCGGGCGGGGGCGAGCGCCGAGGAGACCGTGAGCTACACGCGGGATGCGCCGGCTGCCCTCGCCGCCGTCCGCCAGGGGAAGCAGTGCCTGGCCCTGTTCCTGCGGCCGCCCACGGTCAAGCAGGTGGTGGCGGTCGCGCTGGCGGGCGGGCGGATGCCCCAGAAGACGACCTACTTCTACCCGAAGATCCTCACCGGCCTTCTCTTCCAGCGGGCCGAGCCGTTCGCCCTGGCAGCGGACGCGTGACCGCGATGCGGAAGGGCCCCTGCGCCGTCCACCCCGAGGCCCCGGCCGTCGCCCGCTGCTTTCGGTGCCTGGCACCGGTCTGCCGGGCCTGCCGCGTCCGGGCGGCACGCCGGACCTTCTGCCCCCGCGGCTGCAGCGCGATCTACCTCCTCCAGCGGGCGGCGGCCGACGACTGGCGCTACGTGCGGCGGGCCGCGGCGGGCCTGCCCCGCAGCCCCTGGGGCCTGCTGCGCACCGCGTGGGGCGGCTTCCGGTTCCGCCTCCGCCGGACCCGGCTGGAGCAGCACTTCAAGGGACTGAAGGAGCGGGCCGGCGCCGGGGCGCTCGTCCGGTGGCGGCTGCGCTGGGCGCTCGGGGCGGGAGCGATCGTCTCCCTCGTTCTCCTCAGGGGTCTCCTCCCATCCGGTCCGCCCGAAGACCGGATGGCCAGGGCCCTCGTGACCCCTTCGCCCCTGCCGCCTCCGGCGGCGCCTCCCGCGGCACCCGCGTCCCTCGTGCCGCCCGTGGACGAGGCCGTCCGGCCCGCGCCCGAGCCGGCACCACCCTCGCCTCCCGAGGAACGCCGGCCGTCTGCCCCCGCGACACCGGGCCTGCGCGGCCGGCCGCTCCCCCCCGGCCATCGCCTCGAGGTGAGCCGCGGCGTCCGGAGCCGGAAGGAGGTGGCCCTCACCTTCGACGGGGGCTCGGACGCCAACGTCAGCGCCGAGATCCTCGATATCCTCCAGGAGCGCGGAGTCCGGGGGACCCTCTTCCTCACGGGCGGCTACATCCGCCGCTTTCCCGCGCTCGTCCGCCGGATGGTGGAGGAGGGGCACGAGGTCGCCAACCACACGGACACCCATCCCCGTCTCACTACCTATGCCAAGAACCGACGGCAGCAGACGCGGCCCGACCTCACCCGGGAGGCCTTCCAGGCCGAGCTCCGCCGGGCCGAGAAGGCCTTCCAAGCCGCGACCGGGCAGGCGATGCGCCGCTACTGGCGCGCGCCCTTCGGCGAGGTGAACCCCGAGCTGCTCCGGTGGGCCGCCGAGCTGGGCTACGTTCACGTGGGCTGGACGCGGGGCGAGGGGAGCGAGACGCTGGATACCCGGGACTGGGTGGCCGACCCGTCTTCGCGCCTCTACGCCTCGTCGGCCCGCATCCGGGATCAAATTCTCGGGTTCGACGAGGAGGGGGCGGACGGGGCAGCCGGCGGAATCGTCGTGATGCACCTGGCCAGCCGCCGGCGGGACGACCCGGTCCACCGGCGCCTGCCGGAAATCATTGACGGGCTGCGCTCGAAAGGATACGCCCTGGTGACCGTCTCGGACCTGCTGCAGGAGGACGGAGACGGGAGCACGGCGGGCGCCGCGCGGCGGCCCGCCCGCTCAGACGCGCTCTCCGGGGGCTGAGGCGGCCGGCTGCCGTGTCACGCCGACAGCCGTCCGGAGGCGCTGGAGTTCGTGCTCCAGCTCCTCGAGCCGCTCTGCCATCGCCTGGAGGGCCTGGGCGACGGGGTCCGGCAGGTCCACCATGTCCAGGTCCACGGGGGTCGCGACCTTCCTGCCGTCCCGGTAGATGACCTTCCCCGGGATCCCCACCACCACGGAGTTGGGCGGGACCTCCTTCACCACGACGGAGCCCGACCCGATCCGGCTGTTCTCGCCGACGGTGAAGGGCCCCAGGATCTTCGCCCCGGCGCCGATGACCACGTTGCGCTGGATGGTCGGGTGGCGCTTGACCCGCTCCAGGCTGGTCCCGCCCAGCGTCACCCCCTGGTAGATGGTGACGTCCTCCCCGATCTCGGTCGTCTCCCCGATCACCACTCCCATCCCGTGGTCAATGAAGACGCCGGGCCCGATGCGGGCGGCCGGGTGGATCTCGATGCCGGTGAGGAAGCGGCCGACGTGCGAGAGGAACCGGGCCAGGAGGAGGAGGCCGGCGTTCCAGCACCGATGGGCCAGACGGTGGAACCAGAGCGCGTGGACGCCGGGGTAACAGAGGAGGACCTCCAGCGTCCCCCGGCACGCCGGGTCCCGATCTTTTGCCGCGCGGATGTCCCGTTTGAGTCTCTCGAACACCGGGTTCCCTCCGATACGGGCAGGCTACTGGACGCCCCCCGCGAAGTCAAGTCGCGGGGCCGACCTCCGGAGGGCGGTACCTGCGCGGCACACGGGCTTTGACACCGTGCCGGAGCCCACGGTATATAGGATGCGAATCGCGGCCGGCAGGCCGGCGCGGGCGTGCGCTGCGGCCGGACGGGGAGCGAACGGAAGGACAAGAAGGAGGAGGAGCCATGCGCGGGGCACGGCAGGTCGTGGCGGCGGTTCTGGCGGTCGTCCTCGTCCCGCTGCTCCTGGGTACCGCGGAGGCGGCGGGGATCGAGCGGGTGAAGAAAGCGGGGGTGCTCCGGGTCGGCAGCGACATCACCTATCCCCCCTTCGAGTTCATGGAGGCCGGCAAGCCGGCCGGCTTCGACGTGGAGGTGGCACAGGAGATCGCCAAAGCCCTGGGGGTCAAGCTCGAGTACGTCAACACGGCGTGGGACGGGATCTTCGCCGCGCTGAAGGCGGGGAAGTTCGACATGCTCCTCAGCGGGATCACCATCACCGAGGAGCGCATGAAGTCCTTCGACCTCGTCTTCTCCGAGCCCTACTTCGAGTCCGGGCAGGGCGTGGCGGTCCGGGTGGGGGATCGGCGCATCCGGAGACAGGCGGACCTGGCCGGCAAGGTCGTGGGGGTCCAGATCAACACGACCGGCCAGGCCGCGGCGGAGAAGGTCAAGGGGGTCAAGGAGATCAAGAAGTACGAGCAGCTCCCCGAGGCCTACCTCGACCTCAAGGCGCGCCGCCTGGACGCGGTGGTGGCGGACTACCCGGTGATCGTGGCCAACGCGAAGGAGGACGGGAAGTTCACGCCGGTCCGGGGCCTGCAGATCGGCGAGCCGGAGAGGCTCGGCATCCCGGTCCGCAGGGAGGAGGCCGACCTCCTCGCCGTCGTCAACAAGGTTGTCCGCGACCTGAAGCAGAGCGGCAGGTACGCCCAGATGAAGCAGAAGTGGTTCGGGGAGAAGTAGGCCGGCCCGGCCGCCCCTGAGGGGGCCCGATGGACTTCCGGCTGTCCATCTTCCTCGAGGTCTTCCCCCTCCTCCTGGGCGGCGCGTGGGTGACCCTCTACATCACGGTCGTCTCCGTCGCCATCGGCACCGCGGGGGGCCTCGTCCTGGGGGTGATGCGGGTCTCCCGGATCGCCCTCGTCCGGGGCGTCGCCACCGCCTACACCGAACTCATCCGGGGGACCCCCCTCCTGATGCAGCTCATCGTGTTGTACTACGCCCTCCCGTCGGTCGGGATCAACCTCCCGGCCGTGGCAGCGGGGATCACGGGGCTCGCCGCCAACAGCGCCGCCTACGTCGGGGAGATCTTCCGCGCCGGGATCCAGTCGGTGGGCCGGGGCCAGGTGGAGGCGGCGCGGGCCGGGGGGCTCACCCACCTGCAGACGATGCGCTACGTCATCCTCCCCCAGGCCTTCCGCCTCGTCCTGCCCCCCTTGACCAACGAGTTCGTCGCGATGCTGAAGGACTCCTCCCTGGTCTCCACGCTGGCCATCGCCGAGCTGCTGCGGGTCGGGCGCGAGGTGGTGGCCTGGAAGGTGAACGTGTTCAGCCCCTTCGCCGGGGTGACCCTCCTCTATCTGGCCATGACGCTGCCCCTCACCAAGCTGGCCCGCACCCTGGAGCGACGGATCGACCCGGAGCGGCGCGTTGCCGGCCAGCTCACCTAATACAAACGCCAGAACGAAAGTGACAACGTCCAGGTCCTGGCGCCGGCGCCGCCCCGGCCCCCGTGGGGAACCCTCCCGTGGTTCCCCCCATCGGCCAAGAGCCGATGGGACCCCCCTCCGCTACGGGGGCCAGGGGGCGGCATCCGGGGCCACCCGGACGCTGTGTCACACAATGGATGTCGTTTGTATTAGCATCGCTCCAACGAATTGTCCCTAATGCCCACGCGACGGTCGGGGTGCCGGGCCAAATGACGAGCATCACGAGCGCCCTCGGAGCCGCCGCCCTCTGCCCGGGGCGAGCCGCTCCTCCGCCCGATACCCAGACAGGGCTGCGTCGCGGCTCACCCCGGGCGCGCAGCGCCGCAACGCAGACGCGATCCCGCGCTGAGGCGCCGACCGCCCCGAGGCCGCCCTTTCCCCGGGCCGGCCGCTCCTCCGCCCGATACCCAGACAGGGCTGCGTCGCGGCCAGCCCGGGCGGGCGGCGGCCGGAGGGCGGCCGGAGGGGGGCGATGATGCGCCTGGACGTCCCCGCGGCCCTGCAGGCCCTCTCCACCGACCCGCTCCTCGCGACGGTCGTGGCCGCGGCGCGGCGCCGGGGGGTGGCTCCCCTCTACCTGGTGGGAGGCTACCTCCGGGACGCGCTCCTCGCGCGAAAGGTGCGGGAGCGGGACCTGGACCTGGTCTGTCCGGGGGATCTGCGGGCGCTCGCGGCGGAGTGCCTCGGGGCGCTCGGCGGGACGCTCGTGCCGCTGGATCCGAGCACCGTCCGGATCGCCTTCCGCCGGGGAGCGGAGTCCTGGCAGGTGGACGTGGCGGCGCTCCGGGGGGGAGGGATCGAGGCCGACCTGCTCCAGCGGGACTTCACCGTGAACGCCCTGGCCCTGGATCTCACGGGGGAGCGGGCGGGAAAACTGATTGACGTCACCGGTGGGGTGGCGGATCTGGAGGCCCGCCGGATCCGGGTCCCCTCGCCGGCCGTCCTGCGCGAGGACCCCCTCCGGTGCGTGCGCGCCGTCCGGATGGCCGCGCAGCTCGGCTTTCAGGTGGAGGCGGGGACCGCGGCAGCGATCCGGGCCGCCGCGCCGGCCGTGGCGGCCGTCTCGCCCGAGCGGATCCGGGACGAACTCTTCAAGATCCTGGACGCCCCGCAGCCGGCAGCCCACCTGGCGGAGCTGGATGGTCTCGGCGTCCTCCCCGTCGTCCTCCCCCCGCTGGCCGCGCTGAAGGGGACCGCCCAGGGGCCCCCGCACCGGCACGACGTCTGGCAGCACACGCTCGAGGTGGTGGAGGGGATCCCGTGGGTGCTGGAGCGGCTGTCCCGCCTCGTCCCGGAGGCCGGTCCCGAGGCCGGGCGCCGGATGGCCGCCCCCGCCGAGGGGAGCATCAGCCGGAAAAGCCTCCTCGTCTTCGCGGGGCTCCTGCACGACGTGGGCAAGCCGGCCGCGCGCACGGAGGAGGGGGGGCGGGTCCGCTTCCCGGGGCACGAGCGCCGCGGCGCGGAGATGGCGGGTACGCTCTGCGAGCGGCTGCGCCTCGGGCGACAGGCCACCGCCCTCGTGACGGGCGTCGTGATCCACCACTTGCGCCCGGTCCTGCTCGCGGCCGAGCCAGTCGTCACCCCCCGGGCGCGCTACCGGCTCCTCCGGGACCTGGGGGAGGTGACGGAGGAGGTCCTCCTGCACAGCCTGGCCGACGTGCGGGCCACGGCCGGCGAGGAGGCCGCTTTCCGCCGCCAGGTGGCCTTCGTCCAGGAGACCTTCGCCTTCCGGCGGGACCGGGTGGAGCCGGCGGCGGCGGCCCCACTCCTTCGAGGGGAGGAGGTCATGGCGACCAGGCAGGCGAGCGGAGGAAAGGGAGAGGGCGGAGGAGCGGTGGACGACAGGACCCGGCGGGCAGGGCTGCGGCACCTGGCCCTGGGGTTTCTCCTCCTGCTCTGCTCCCTCTTCACGGTCGCCCTGTGCAGCCTTCCCCGGGAGGCCCGGGACGGCGGGAGCGTCCGTGGCGGCCCACGGTAGGGGGCCGCGGCCGGTGCGCCTCGCGGACGAGGTGCTCGACTACTACGGCGACCTGTTCATCACCCTCGGCATCGCGGCGAAGGCCCGGATCTCTTTCGAGCAGTTCCTGGCTGCCCCCGAGTACCACCTCTCCCGCGTCGCCCCCGCGCCCTCTCCCCCGGCCCACCGGTGGTGGGTCTGGCGCTGGCGGGCCCTCCTCCCGCTCCTCGTGGCCGCCCTCGCGGCGTGCGCGGGCGAGCCGGCCGGGCCGGAGGGGGTCGCCCGGGCCTTCGTGGACCGCTACTACACGGCCGCCGACCCCGGGGCCGCGATGCCCTACACCTCGGGCCTGGCGCGGCAGAAACTGGAGGAGCAGCAGCGCCTGGCGGCCGAGACCGTGGCGGAGCCCCGGGCGCGGGAGCGCGACGTGGACGCGGCGCTCGAGGCGCAGCAGCAGGCGGGGGAGGACCGGATCTTCTTCACCTTCCTGGTCACGGTGCGGGTCGGCGCGGTGAGCCTCCGCAAGCGGGTCCTCGTGGCGACCGGGAGGCAGGGGGGGGAGTGGCGCGTGACCAACTACCGGGAGACGGACCTGTGACGGCCGGTCCGGGTCCCCCGGCGAAGCCGGTGAGCGCGTCCCGCGTCGTCCTGTCCCACCTCATGAATCCGGCGGACGCGAACCCGCTCGGGTCGGTGCACGGGGGGGTGATTTTGCGCCTCGTGGACGAGGCGGGGGGGGTGGCCGCGGCGCGGCACGCCCGCCGCCCCGCCGTGACGGTGGCCATGGACGGCATGACCTTCCGCTCCCCGGTCCCCATCGGCTCGCTCGTCACCTTCAAGGCGTCGGTCAACTACGCGGGGACCACCTCGATGGAGGTGGGGGTTCGGGTGGAGACGGAAGACCTGCTCACCGGGGAGATCCGGCACACCGCCACCGCGTACCTGGTGTACGTGGCGCTGGATCCGGCGGGCAAGCCCTGCCCGGTCCCGCGCCTGATCCCGGAGACCGATGAGGACGCGCGGCGGATGGCGACGGCGCAGGCCCGGATGGCGGCGCGCCTCAAACAGCGGAAGGCGTGAGGCCCCTTGCGGCTCTGCCCGCGCCTGTGCTAATAGAAGCGACAGACCAAAAGTGACAGCGTCCGGGTCCTGGCGCCGGCGCCGCCCCGGCCCCTGTGGGGAACCCTCCCGTGGTTCCCCCCCTCGGCCAAACGCCGAGGGGCCCCCCCTCCGCTACGGGGGCCCTGGGCGGCATCCGGCGCCACCCGGACGCTGTGTCACGCAATTCATGTCGTTTGTATTGCAAGGGGACCGGCGCGGGTATCGTCCAATGGCAGGGCGAAGGCTTCCCAAGCCTTAGATGCGGGTTCGATTCCCGCTACCCGCTCCAGCGGTGAGCGTTCGGGTCACGGTGTTTCGTGACCCGTTTTTCTTTGGCCTGGAGGTTGGACGGGCGCCCCGGGGCACGGCTGTGGTATACTCGACCGACTCGAATTCATCCTTCATAACCTCTCACGGGTCTATGTCAGAGGGAGGGTCTCATGCGTCGCATCCTCATCGCGAGCGTCGTCGCGGCTGTCCTGGCGGGCTGCGTCATCGTCCCCGGGCGACCTCCGGGCCACGGCGGCATCCCACCCGGCCACGGCGGGATCCCGCCGGGCCAGGCCAAGAAGATGGGACCGCCGGTCCTGGTGGCGGCTCCCCGCCTGATCCTGATCCCGGACACGAACGTCTACGTCGCGACCGGAATTGACTACGATGTCTTCGTGGTCGCGGGAGTGTATTACTTCTTCCATGATGAGTTCTGGTACAGCGGTCCGAGCCACCGCGGTCCCTGGCGGGGTATCGAGGAGAGGGATCTGCCGCCGGGTCTCCGGAAGGGCTCGCCGAAGCAATTGAAGCAGAAGCTCCCGCCCGGTCTCAAGAAGGGGTAGCGGCGCGTGGCCCAGGGGGTCATCCGGAAGCGCGGCGCGCCGGCGGTCCTCGGCACCTGGCGGGCGGATGCCCGCTCCCTTTCGGTGCAGACGGAGGATCCGGCGCTGCGAGCCGCGGCGGACCGCATCCTGAGCACGCCGCAGCTTATCCCCCAGAAGCCGGCGAGACACTGGGAGGAGGCGGGCCCGGGCGCGGCGGTCCGGACGCCCCCGGCGGCGTACAAGTACATCCCGCTCTTCGTGCTGGAACTGGAGAGCCTGGGTTACGAGGTGGAGCAGACTGATGACGAGGGCTGAGGCGCGGGCCGTCGGCATGAAACGGGCCCGGGTCCATCGGCGTCTGAGCAAGTGAGGTCTCGGCGGGAGCCGACCGGGGCCGTCGAGAGGAGGGGACCCATGACCGTACGGCACGGATTCATCGTTGCCCTGATCGTTTCCGTAGTGGCCGCGGGCTGTGCGACCCCACCGACCCCCGCCCAGCAGGGGGCCGTCATCGGCGCCGGCGCGGGGGCGGCGACGGGGGCGGTGGTCGGCGCGGCGACCGGAGGGGGTGCCGGGAAGGGGGCGCTCCTGGGCGCCATCATCGGCGGGCTCGGCGGGGCGATCGCCGGGGACATCTACCAGCAGGGCCAGCAGCGGGCGTACGAGCAGGGCCGGCAGGACGCGGCCCGACCCGGCGCGCCGCAGCCCGGCGGCCCGCCGGTCACGGGCCAGGGCCCCTACGCTCCGGACCCGACCCGCGGAGAGATCAGCAACGCGACCCGCTGGGAAGTCCAGATCCACCTGGACCAGCAGGCCGGGAACCTGGGGGCGCCGACCTTTGTCCTGAACCCCCAGGAAAGCCGGCCCGTCAGCCTGGACATCGGGCAGCACCGGATCATCGCCAAGGCCTTCGTGAGCACGCAGTTCGGCAAGCGGCCCGTGGGCACCTACGACCGGACGGTCACCGTGGACCCGCGGGCGAGCGGCTGGAGCATCCGGTTCGTCGAGACCAGTTTCTAATGCAAGCGACAGAATGAACGTGACAGAGTCCGGGTCCTGGCGCCGGCGCCGCCCTGGCCCCCGGCCCCCCTGGGGAACCCTCCCGTGGTTCCCCCCATCGGCCAAGAGCCGATGGGACCCCCCTCCGCTACGGGGGCCGTCGGG
>JACPAU010000136.1 GCA_016180705.1 Candidatus Methylomirabilota bacterium | reverse complement strand
TACCTGCCCCACTGGTTCAACCACACCGACCTGAAGACGAACCCCGAGGTCGCGGAGCGGGTCCAGGCCTGGCTCGAGCACCGGTGGGGCGCCCAGGAGCGGTGAAGGGATGGAGGAGCGGCTCGAGATCGCCGGCGAGACCGTCGCCCTGTACCGGCGGCGGGCGGACGGCTCCTGGATCCTCAACCGCCGGGGTGCCCTCGTGGACTTCCTGCGGGAGCTGGCCTCCGTCCTCCCCGGCCGCCTCCGGGACCAGACGCTCCTCCTCCCGCCCGGCACCCGGGTCGTCCGCACCGCCGGCCCCAACACCGCCTTCGTGGTGGAGACGGCGCCGCAGGTCCGCCGGCTGCGCTGGGGTTCCAGCCGCATGGGGGACGGCGGGCCCTACCGCGAGGTCCGGCTGGCCTTTCCATACGTGATTGTCCTCCTCCTCTTCTTCCGGGAGGAGTTCGAGGAGATGCGCCTGTACTACCGGACCGGCCCCCTCGAGGCGCTCACCGATCCGCTCCTCAGCCCGAACCTGCTGAACGTGCAGGGGGACACCGACCTCATGGCCTCCTGCCGCGCGTGCGTTCGGGGCCGGCCGGCCGGCCTCGACTACTCTCCGATCGCGGAGCAGGTCCCCCGGCTCCTCGAGTACTTCTGGGAGACCGGCTTCAACGCCGACGTGGAGGACAACGCCTTCGTCCGGAGCCAGTCCCTGGATCCCCGGATCGCAACCGTGGAAGCCTGGGAGGCCACCAGCGCGGCCGATCCCCTGTTCATCCTGCGCCTCCCGTGGGCGCCGGCCGGCCTCGCCCTGCGGGAGGCCATCGATCGGCTCGTCGCGCTCCGCCCGCACCAGGTCCACCGCCTGGGCGACGCCGCCGCCCTCGCCGACCTCCTCTACCGGATCCCCGAGGCGCGCCCGGAGCCGCGGGATGCTTGAGTGGCGGCGCCACGCCATCTACGAGACGGCGGAGGCCGCCGTCCCGGGGGGTAACCCGGAGGATCGCCTGTACCTGTGGCTCGGACCCGACCGCCTCAGCGTCGAGATCACCAGCGGCTCCCCGCGGGCGGCGGACGAGGTCGCCAGAAGCCTGGCCGGCGCCCTGGGGGAGCCCGCGGAGGGGCCCACCTTCTCGTCGCGGGGAGGAGAGATGCTGGAGGCAGCGGGCGAGGTGGCGCTCGTCGCCACGTGGGCCTTCCCGGCGGCCGACCGGGAACGGGTGCGGGCGGTGGTGCAGCGCGCCCTCGTCGCGGCCGGTGCCCGCCCGGGGGTCCGCGGAGGACGGTAACCCCGCGCAATCCCTTGCGCGGCGGCGGGTTCTCTGGTAGCGTCGGGGACTGCCGCCTGACCCCCCTGACGGTCTTGCTTGCGGCGGGCCGCGTTCGGTTCACCCCTCTCCCCCGAGCGGGAGCAGGAAGAGAGATGGAGCGCCAGACCTACCCCTTCACGGCGATCGTCGGCCAGGAACAGATGCGGAAGGCGTTGATCTTCAACGCCATCGACCCCACCATCGGCGGGGTCCTCATCCGCGGCGAGAAGGGCACGGCCAAGTCCACGGCCGTGCGGGGGTTAGCGGCCGTCCTCCCGCCCCGCGTGGTGGTCCGGGGGTGTCTCTTCTCCTGCGCCCCGGGCCAGCCGGAGGGGCTCTGCCCCGAGTGCGCCGCGAGCGTCGCCCAGGGGAAGTCCCTTCCCCTCACGGAGGGCCCCACCCCGGTCATTGACCTGCCGCTGAACGCCTCCGAGGACCGGGTGGTGGGCACACTGGACCTCGAGCAGGCCCTCACCGAGGGGAGGAAGCGCTTCGCCCCCGGCCTGCTCGCGACGGCCCACCGGGCCATTCTCTACGTGGACGAGGTGAACCTCCTGGACGACCACCTGGTGGACGTCCTGCTGGACGTGGCGGTCACCGGGATCAACGTGGTGGAGCGGGAGGGGGTGACGTACAGCCACCCGGCCCGGTTCCTGCTCGTGGGCACGATGAACCCCGAGGAGGGGGACCTCCGGCCCCAGCTCCTCGACCGCTTCGGCCTCTGCGCCGAGGTGACGGCCGAGAAGGGGGCGGCGGAGCGCAAGGAGATCGTCCGGCGCTCCCTCGCCTTTCAGCGGGACCCCGCCGCCTTCGGCGCCGAGTGGGAGCGGGAGCAGCAGGCGCTGCGCGACCGGATCGAGGCGGCGCAGAAGGCCCTGCCCGCCCTCACCCCCAGCGAGGCGCTCCTCGAGACGGCGGCCCACATGGCCATCGAGATGAAGGTGGACGGCCACCGGGCCGAGATCACCCTCATCAAGACCGCCCTGGCCTCCGCCGCCTTCCACGGGCGGTCGGCGCCGGACCGGGACGACCTCCGGGACGCGATGGCCCCCGCGCTGCGCCACCGGACCAAGCGGATGCCGCTGCAGAGCGCGAAGCTGGACGCCACGCTCATCGAGCGGCTGGTGGGGACCTATCCCGAACGGGGGCATCTTTGAGGAGAAGCCCCTGGACTTCCGGGAGAGCCAGGAGGCCTTCTCGCCCGACTACGTCCAGCCCGAGGCGGTAGGGCTCGCCCACGACCCGGAAACCCGCGCCACCATCCGGGACGCAAGCCAGCGGGAAGCCGAGCCGGGGCCGGAGGGGCCGGGGGGGGCGGCCCGCGCCGGCGGCGCGCTGTGCGACTGCGACCAGGACGACTGCCCCCACAAGCAGGGGGACATCCCCTGGCAGACCCGCCTGGCCTTCGACGAGGCGCTGCTCTTCCGGGAATTGCAGGGGCTGCGGGCGCCGCGGCTCACCTGGCTGCGCCACCGGCAGCGCCGGGACTTCTCCGGGAAGCGGAGCAAGACCCGGACCGAGGTCGCCCGGGGGCGGTACGTCCGGAGCCGGGCCTCCGGGGAGTACCGGGACCTGGCCGTGGACGCCACGATTCGGGCGGCGGCCCCCCGCCAGCGGGAGCGGGCGTGCGGCCGGACGCGGGTGACCATCACCCGGGACGACCTGCACAGCAAGGTCCGCGAGCGGAAGGCCGGGAACGTCCTCCTCTTCCTGGTGGACGCCTCCTCCTCCATGGGGACCCAGCGGCGGATCCTGGCGACCCAGGGGGCCATCCTCTCCATCCTGGTGGACGCCTACCAGCGGCGGGACCGGGTCGGGCTGGTGACCTTCCGGGAGAGCTTCGCCGAGATCATCCTCCGCCCCACCTCCAGCGTGGAGAAGGCGAAGCGGGCCTTCGAGGGGATGCTCCTGGGCGGCACCACCCCCCTCTCGGCCGGACTCGTGGCCGCGGTGGACCTGCTCGAGACCGAGCGCCGGAAGAACCGGGACGTCATGCCGCTCCTGATCCTCATCACGGACGGCATGCCGAACGTGTCCATCGGGGACCTGGATCCGGTGGAGGAGGCGGTCCTCCTGGGCCGGATGGCGCGCCACCGCCGGATCCCCGCCGTCGTCCTGGACAGCGAGGCGGGCTACACGCGCTCCCTGGCCTACACGTCCCCGGGCCGGGCGCGGGAGATCGCGGCTGCCATGGGCGCGCAGTACGTCCCGGTGGCCGACATGACCTATCATTCCATCCTGGAGGTCATCGCGCGCCGGGCCCGCGCGGCGACCGGCTGAGACGGGAGGAGGGCCATGAGTGAGAAGGACCGGCTCGAGATGGAGAAGCGGCACGGCCCCCTCGGGAGCGGCGCCACGCACCTGACCGTGGAGGGGAAGGCCTACGACCTGTACGACCTCCTGAAGATGCTCGGCCTGGATTATGACGACGTCCGGCCGATCGACGCCCAGCGCCTGGACGCGGAGGGACTCTTCGCCATCCGGTACTTCGACCTGGAGGAGCGGATGGTCGTGGCCCACGAGTTCGACGCCGCCTTCGGCTACGTCCGGGAGCAGCGGGTCCACATCGCCGAGTGGATGGGCGAGGAGGCCTACCAGAACTTCGGGTGGGGGGCCTGGTGCCCCGTCAACCCCGACTCCTTCGGCCTTTAGACCCAGCCGTCCGATGCAAGAGCACCCGCGAATCTCCGCCCAGCGCCGCTACATCAGCGAGCGGGCAGCCGATCTGCTCGCCCGCCTCCCCGACATGGAGGAGACGGACCTCCGCTACTTCCTCCGCGTCCTGGCGGACTGCCTGCTCCCCGAGGAGCAGGAGGAGTACCTCTCGGGCTACAGCGAGCACCTTCCCCTCCCGCAGATCCAGGCCTTCGCCGAGCGGTTCATCCCCCGCTACACGACGCGGGCGCTGGCCGACCTCGACGCCAAGCGGTTCACCGCCGGGGATCGCCTCGCCGACCTGACCGACGAGGAGCTCCAGAGCATGTCGGCGGCCGAGAAGTGGAGCCTCCTGGCCGCCGATCCCTCGGGCCTGACCCTGCCCCGCCTCCGCCGTGAACTCGCCCGGCTCTTCATGAGCGGGACCTACGACCTCTTCCACGACACCGGGACCGCTGAGTCGGCCGTCGAGTTTCCCGTCTACCACCACCTCCAGGCGGCGCTCTCCGGGCTCCCCCCGGACGTCATCACCGCGCTGGCCGCCGACATCCAGCGCGAGGCCGAGGCGCTTGCCGGCCACGACCCCGACCGGACGGAGGCGGCGCTGCGCGCGGCCCGGACCGCGATCGGAAGGGCGGCGGGGCTGCCCGAGCCGTTCGAGGAGCGCTTCGGCGGCCGGATGGCCAGGCTCCCCCTGGAGGCGGCGGAGGTGCCTCCCGCCTACGTGCCCCCCGAGGTGGCCGAGGGAATCGCTGAAATGCCCCTGGAGCAGCTCCAGGATTCCCTGCGCGTCCTGTGCGACCTGATGAGCCTGGAGGAGATCCAGCGGGAGCTGCAACCGCTCCAGGCGCAGTACCTGTCCATGCAGGCCGTCCCCCACGAGGCGCTGGCGCGGGCCCTCCCCCCGCTCGCCGCCCGGCTCGGGGACCGGCGGCTGACCGACTTCGTGGAGCGCTACCGGATCGGCCGGCTCGCCGCGCGGCGCCCCGTCTCTCTGCACGTCTGGCGCATGCTCCCCTTCGGCGAGAAGCTCGCCCTCCTTGAGGCGGACAACGACGCCATGGACGCGGCCCAGGCGGCGCGCCACCTCGCCAAGATCTTCTGCTGCCCCCGCTACGAGCTGCTGGGCGACTCCCGCTACCATCTGGAGCTCCTCCGCGGCCGCCTCTACCCCTCCCTCCTGGACTGCTGCCTCCTGGAGTTCGCCCGGCCCCCCCACGAGGCGCGGCTCCGGGACCTCACCCGGACCGTCACCCGGCTCATGCTGGAGATGGAGGAGGGGGAAGAGGCCGAGCGGGAGGAACGGCTGTTGGCCATCCGCCGCCGGATCGGCGAGGCGCTGGACGTGCCCGAACGGCTGATCGCACCACAGGTGGGGGAGGCCTGAGGCGGGCCGGCCGGCGGCGCGCGGCATCCCCCTGGCTCACCCGCTCCCATCCCGGAGGACACGATGACGCGGTGGGAATACCAGGACCGGATGGTCATGTTCAAGGAGACGAGCGAGGGACTGATCAGCAACCTGGACTGGCTCCCGGGGGCGGGAGCCGAGGGGTGGGAGGTGACGGCGACCGTCCCCCTCATCGCGCCGAACCGGGAGGGCGTGGCCTACGGGACCGTGGGCGCCCTCCTGATCCTCCGGCGGCCGGCGGCATGAGCCTCGACGCGGCCCGGGAACTCGAGGCGCGGGCGGCGACCGCTGCGGCGGCCGGGCGGGCGGGAGAGGCGGCGGAGGCGGCGCTGGCCGCCACGTCTCTCTACCAGGAGGCCGGGCTCCTGGTGCAGGCCGCGGGGGCGGCGAGCCGGGCCGTGCAGCACCAGGAGGCCACGGGGGACCGGGCGGCGATTGCCCTCGCCCTCACACGGCTCGCCCAGATCTACCATCTGGAGGGGGGCTGGGACCGCGCCCTCACCTGCTACACAGAGGCCCTCGACCACTTCGAGGCCATCGGCGACCAGGCCGGGGTGGCCGCCACCCTGGACAATTGCGGCGCGGCCTACCAGGGCAAGGGGCAGTACGAGGCCGCCCTCGAGCAGTTCCGCCGGGCCATGGCGGTGAAGGTGGGCCTCCAGGACCGGGAGGGGGTCGCCTTCACCTGGAACAACATCGGCGGCGTGCTGGCCCGGATGGGCAAGGCGGAGGAGGCCGCCCAGGCCTTTCGGACCAGCCTCGGCCTGCACCGGGAGGCCGGGAACCGCCTGGGGGAGGCGGTCGGGCTCGGCAACCTGGGGATGCTGGCCCAGCAGGCTGGGGATCTGGAGGAGGCGGAAGAGCAGCTCGGCCGGAGCGCCGCGCTCCTGGAGGGGGAGGATCCGCTCCTGCGCGCCACGACCCTGAACAGCCTCGGACTCGCGCGGCGGCGGCTGGGGAAGTTCGCGGAGGCCCTCGAGGCGTTCCGGATGGCCGCCGATCTCATGCAGGCCCAGGGGGACCGCCTCCGGGCGACGGTCGCCCTTTTCAACATGGCCATGATGCACGAGGAGCGGGGCAACTACCGGGAGGCCCTCCGTCTCCTGGAGGACGTCATCGCGCTCGACCGACGGATCGGCCACCCCGACCTCAAGCGAGACATGGAGGCCTTCGGGCGGATCCGGGCGAAGCTCGACCAAGCGCGGGACGCCCGGCAGTAGGGGGCGGGCCACGGTGCGCCTCCCCCCGCAGGGGGAGCCGGGGATGACCCGGGGGGAAGGGACGCCGAAGCCGACCATCCTGGTGGTGGATGACGACCCCGGGATCCGGGAAGGCCTGCGCATCGCGCTCAGCCCGCGCTACCGGGTCC
>JACPAU010000135.1 GCA_016180705.1 Candidatus Methylomirabilota bacterium | reverse complement strand
CTCGACCTGGGCCTCGGTGAGGAGGCGATCGAACTCGGGGTTGCTGTAGCCGGTGACGTTTGCTGGCTCCCCGGTGCGCCAGACAGGGAAGAGGCTCTCCTCCGGATCCAGGTGCGCGAGCCCGGCGTCGTCGTAGAGGTGGAAGTCCCCGGCCTCCCGCTTCTTCCGCCAGGTGGCGGGATCGTGAAGCAGGAGGCGGGCTGTGATCCCGATCCGCGCGAGCATCGGCTGGATCAGCTCCGCCAGGCGACTTCCCGTCCCGCTCGCCATGCTGACCAGGTAGTCGACCTCGATCTCTCCCTGGACCTTCACCTTCGCCCGCAGCGCCCTCGCCCGCTCCAGGTCGAGGGCCTGCACCTTCAGGCCCGCGCAGAGGGCGGGGGCGTAGAAGTCGGTCATCGGGGGGGAGATGGGGCTGCAGGCCGGCATGGCTTCGCCGAAGTAGGCCTGCTGGATGATCGGGGTCCGGTCGAGGGCGAGGGCAACGGCCTGGCGCAGCGTCCGGTCGTCGAAGGGGGGTCTGCGGGTGTTCATCGCCAGGTAGGCAGTATTCCCCTCCTGGCCGTACAGGGCGAGATTCGGGTTCTTCCGCAGCACCGCCGCGAAGGCGAGCGGGCACCGGGCCATCCCGTCGAGCTCCCCCGTCATGATGGCCCCGATCGCGCTCGCGGGGTCCCGGGGGAGGAGGACGGTCACCCGGTCGAGGTAGGGGAGCCGCCTGCCGTCCACCCCCCGCTCGAAGTAGTCCCGGTGCCGCTCCAGAACGATCCGGTCGCCCTCTCGCCACTCCACGAGGCGGAAGGGGCCGGTCCCGACCGGGCGCCGCCCGTAGGTCCGGCCGTGCTTCTCGACCGCCCGCCGACTCACGATGGCGCCGGCGCGCCCGGTGCCCCCTGTCCACGCGACCGGGAGGAACTGGTAGGGCCGGGCGAAGGTGAGCTTGAGCCGGTGGCGGCCGAGGACCTCGATCCGGTCGAGGGCGGCCAGTTTCCAGGCATGGGGGGAGCCGACCTCCCGGTTGCGCAGGCGCTCCTGGTTCCACTGCACGTCCTCGGCGGTCAACTCCTCCCCGGTGTGGAACTTCACGCCGCGCCGGAGCGTGAGGACGTGGGTGACCGGATCGGGCATCTCCCAGCGCTCGGCCAGGTCGGGGACGATGCGCACGCGCCGCCCGTCGAACTCGATCTTCAGGATGCCGTTGTAAAGATTGTTCAGGAGGCCGATGGCGCCCGGAGAGGAGGAGAGGTGGGGGTCCAGCGTGTCAGGGGGGTCGAGCCACGCCACGGTGAGCGAGCCGCCCCGCCGGGCCGGCCGGGCGGCCGCGGGGAGGGGGAGCGACACCCCCCCGCCCATCGCAAGAGAGAGGGCGACTGCCTGCCGGAGAAAGGCGCGGCGAGTCAGGGCTCCCCGGAGGCGCTCGCCCAACACCGCCTTGTGGTCCTTCATCGACCCCTTTTCTCGCATCTCACTATGGCACAATGAAACAGTAGTGTTATAGCGTTATACGCTAACTGTTAAAGTAACACATTAGTATAAGCCGGCTCTTTTCCTAAGCCTGGTGCCTTCAGTCCCGGGGCGCGACGGTCTTCCCGGCCTCGTGCACCGCCACCGCTTGCAGCCGGCGTGCCCACCACTTGCCGATCGCGATCACGAGTCCCGTCGCCGCCGCCGCGAACACCCACTTCCACAGATGGGCGGTCTCGCCGATGTGGGCCATGATAGCGTGGTCGTGCCCGATCATCTCCCCTCCCGTCCAGCCCAGGATCCCCGCGCCGACGTATGCCAGCCAGGGGTAGCGGTCCAACATCATGGCGATGATCGCGCTGCAAAACATCACGATCGGGATGCTCAGGGCGAGGCCGAACAGGACCAGCTCCTTGCTCCCTCCCGAGGCTCCGGCGATCGCCAGGATGTTGTCCGTGCTCATCACCAGGTCGGCGAACATGATGATCCGAATAGCCTGCCAGAAGTTCGCCGCCGCCCGCACCGCGCCCTCCTCGGGGGGATCCTGAACCAGGAGCTTCACGGCGATCCAGAGGACTAGTGCCCCACCGACCGCGCTCAGGTAGGGGATGGTCAGGAGCTGGACGGCGACCACCGTGATGGCGACGCGCATGGCGACGGCCGCCAGGGCCCCCCAGATGATCCCCTGCCGCCGCTGCCGCTGCGGGAGGCTGCGGACGGCCATGGCGATGACCACCGCGTTGTCGCCGGCGAGGACGATGTCAATGGCGATGATGCGCAGGAAGCGCCAGAGGAAGTCCAGCGTCAGGTACTCCGCCATGATGCCTCTGCCTCCGCGGCGCCGGCCTCAGTAGCCGGCGGCCGAGCCGTCCCCCCGGGGGTCCGCGCCGCCGAAGCGCACCCCGCTCTGGGGATCTATCACGATGCCCTGCGCGTGGCCCATGCTCTCGCTCCAGTCGCCCAGGACCTCGACCGGATGCCCCCGGTGCGTCAGTTCGGCCGCGGTGGCCTGGGAGAACCGTCCCTCGAGGTAGAGCCCCCGGGTCGGCAGGCCCCAGGTCCGCCCGTACAGCCACCGGGGTGCCTCGATGGCCGCCTGGATGTCGTAGCCGAAGTCCACGACCCGGGTGACCAGGGCGGCCTGGGTCTGGGGCTGTCCCTCCCCGCCCATCGTCCCGTACACCAGGTAGGGGCGGTGGTCGTGAAGGAACATCGCCGGGATCAGGGTGTGGAAGGTCCGCTTCCGGGGGGCGAGCGCATTGACGTGCCCGGGATCCAGGGAGAAGAACGTCCCCCGGTTCTGCATCAGGATCCCGGTGTCTCCGGCGACGATCCCCGAGCCGTAGTCGAAGTAGATGCTCTGGATGAGGGAGACGGCGTTGCCGGCGGCGTCCACGACGGCGAGCGCCACCGTGTCCCCGCCTGCGATCCCCGATACCACCGCGGGCGCGGCCCGGGATGGAGAGATCCGGCGCGCCCGCTCAGCGGCGTAGGTCTTGTCCAGGAGGCGGTCGAGGGGGGCCTTCACCCAATCCGGGTCGGTGACCCAGCGGTCCCGATCGGCGAAGGCCAGCTTCGTTGCCTCCACCATCACGTGCAGGTAGTCGGGCGAGCCGTCGCCGTACGACGTCAGGTCGTGGACCTCCAGGAGGTTCAGGAGGCTGAGGGCCGCGAGCCCCTGCGTATTGGGCGGCAGGCTCAGGGCGGTGTAGCCCCGGTACGTGGTCCTGAGGGGCTCCACCCAGGTGGACGTGTGGGCCGCGAAGTCCTCCGCCGTGAGGGGGCTGCCGTGCCGCTGCAGGAAATCGGCGATCCGCCGCCCCAGATTCCCCCGGTAGAAGGTCTCCGGTCCCTCCCGGGCGAGGTCGCGGAGGGAGGCGGCCAGGGCCGGCAGGCGCATCACCTGGCCCCGAGGGACCGGCTGCCCGTTGCGGCCCACGTAGGCGTTCCGGAAGCCTTCGAAGCGCTGCAGGTGACGGATCCGGTCGTCGGAGGCTTCGAGGTTGTGGGTTGTGCACTCCTCCTGGCTCGGGGTGACCGGGAAGCCGTCCTCCGCGTAGACGATGGCATCCGCCAGGAGGGCTGCCCAGGGCAGGCGTCCCCCGAGGGCCTCGCGGCTGAAGGCGTGGGCCTGCGCCCAGCCGTCCACGCAGCCCGGGACGGTGTTGGCCGCCAGCGGCCCCCGGGGCGGGATGGCGTCGGTGACCCCCCTTTCCCGGTACCAGCCGATGGTGGCCGCCGCCGCTGCGCGGCCGGTGGCGTTCAGGCCGCGGACCTCCCGCGTGCGGGCGCTGTAGATGAGCCAGACGTTGTCCCCGCCGAGGCTGTTCATGTGGGGGTAGACCACGGCGATGGTGGCGGCGGCGGCGACGGCCGCCTCGATGGCGTTGCCCCCCTCCCGCAGGACGCGCAGCCCGGTCTGGGTGGCCAGCCCGTGGGGAGTCGCCACCATGCCCCGGAGGGCCGTGCTGACGGGGCGCCCGGTCTCCATAAGCCGCCTCAGGCCTTCTGCGCAGCCATCCGGCCCCGGATCCGGGTGACGAGGGGGAGGAGGGCGGGGAGGAAGAAAAGCACGAGGGCCGTCACCATGAAACCGGCGGCGATCGGCCGCGTGAAAAAGATCAGGAGGGAGCCGTCGGACAGGATCAGGCTCTGCCGGAGCGCCTCCTCCGTGATGTCCCCCAGGACCATGGCTACGACCAGGGGAGCCAGCGGGTAGTCCAGTTTCTTGAAAACGTAGCCGATGACACCAAAGATCAGGAGGAGCCAGACGTCCAGGGTCGTGTTGTTGACGGCGTAGGCGCCGATGGCACTGAAGAGAACGATCATCGGGGTCAGGATGGGGGCCGGGACCCGCAGGATCAGCGCGAAGAGGGGGACGAGGAAAAGGCAGAGCAGGACGCCGAAGACATTGCCTACGTACATGCTGGCGATGAGACCCCACACGAAGTCCTTCTGTTCCAGGAAAAGGGCGGGCCCAGGCTGGAGGCCCCATATGTACAGGCCCCCCAGGATCACGGCGGCGGTGGGGGAGCCGGGGATCCCCAGGGTGATCATGGGGAGCAGGGCCCCGATGCCCGCGGCATGGGCGGCTGACTCGGTGGCGATGACCCCCTCGACGACGCCGGTCCCGAACTTCTCCGGGTGCTTGGAGTACTGCTTCGCAATGCCGTAGGACATGAAGGAGGCTGGGGTGGCCCCGGTCCCTGGCATCACCCCGATCCAGAAGCCGAGGAGGGTCCCGGTGACGAAGGTGGCCGCGTTGCGCACGAGGGTCTTCAGCACCTCCCAGATGTCCCGGAGGCGGACCGTCCCCTGGACCCCCTTGAACTCGAGCGCCTCCTCGCTGGAGACGAGGATCTCCCCGATGCCGAAGAGGCCGATCGAGGCGGTGATGAAACTGAACCCGCTGAGCATGGTGATGGAGCCGAAGGTCATCCGGGGTCGGCCCGTCACGATGTCGAGTCCGACACTGGCCAGCAGGAAGCCGATCGCGGCTGAGGCGAGCGTCTTGGCCGGGGACCCCCGCCCCAGGCCGGCGAAGGTGCTGAAGGCCAGGAGGAGGACGGCGAAGTTCTCGGGGGGGCCGAAGCGGAGCGCGATCTCTGCGAGGGGCGGGGCGAAAAAGGTAAAGAGCAGGACGCTGATCATGGCGGCGAAGAAGCCGGGGATGAAGGCGGCCGCCAGGGCGGTGCCGGCGCGCCCCTGCTTCGCCAGGGGATGGCCGTCGAACATGGTTGCGACGGACCAGGGCTCCCCGGGGATGCTGAAGAGGATGGAGGTAATGGCTCCGCCGAAGAGGGCCCCCCAGTAGATGCAGGAGAGGAACACGATGGCCGAGGCGGGGGGCATCACGAAGGTGAGGGGCAGGAGGATGGCGACGCCGCTCGTCCCCCCGAGGCCCGGCAGGACCCCGATGATGACGCCGAGGACCACCCCCAGGAGAGCAATGCCCAGGTTGAAGGGGCTGATGGCCAGGCTGAAACCGTGGAGCAGGTTGGCGAGCGCTTCCATCGGGATCCTCGGATGCCTCAGAAGGGGTGGTAGGCCTCCAGCAGTCCCTTGGGCAGCGGGACCAGGAACCAGCGCTCGAAGATGAAGAAGATGGCCGCGGGGAACAGGAGGCTGATCAGGAGCGTCGTGGCCCAGGCATGCCGCCCCGTCCCCCGCATGTACCCGAGCAGGTACACGAAGGAGGCCAGGTAGAAGCCCACTCCCTCGATCAGGAGGATCGCGCCTGCGATCGGGACGAGCACGGTGAGCACGGGCCGGACCGCCTCGCGCCGGAGAAAGGCCTCTCCGGCGTCGCGCCGCCGCACGCCCTGCACAAGCGTGTAGAGGCTCGAACCTGCCAGGATCACGGCCAGCCAGAAGGGGAAAAACCCGCCCCGCGGCCCGATGTCGCCCCAGCCGATGCTGAGACGGAGGGCTTCGCGGAGGGCCACGGCGGCAAGCAGGAGGAGCGCGGCAGCGCAGAGGATCTCGGCCCGGCGCATGGGGAGCAGTGCCTCGCCAGCACGCGGCGGGCTGCCCCCCCGGGCGGGAGGGCAGCCCGCGTGCGTGCCTCGAACAGGATGTCGCCTGCTTTACTTCACCCAGCCGGCCTTGGTGATGATCTCCTCGTGGAGTTCATGCTGGCCGACGATCCACTTCCCGAGCTCGTCGGGTCCCATATAGACCGGATCCAGGACGTTCTCGTCCAGGAACTTCTGGAACTCGGGGAGGTCGAAGACCTTCTTCAGGATCCCCGCGTGGTAGGCCACGGCTTCCTTCGGCATGTTCGGCGGCCCGAAAACGGCCCGGAGCATCTGATAGTTGATGTCGTACCCCGCTTCCTTTATGGTCGGGAGGCTCGGGAACTGCTTGTGGCGCTTGGTGGCGAAGGTCGCCAGCATCTTCACCTTTGCCGGGTAGTGGGACAGGGCCTCGCTGGGGTTATTCACGGTTGCCTCGACGTGCTTCCCCACGAGGTTCGCCGCCACCGTCCCGCCCCCCTTGAAGGGGACGTAGGAGAACGGCTTCAGCCCTGCCTTCTGCTCGAAGAAGGCAAAGATCAGCTCGTCCTCCTGCTTCGAGCCGGTCCCGGCCACCTTCAGGCCGCGCTTCTTCCCCTCCGCCACGAAGTCCGCCACACTCTTGTACGGTGCGTCGGCCGGGACCCAGAGGAAGAAGTTGTCGAGGGCGAGGAGCGAGATCGGGGTGAAGCTCTTGTAGTTGAAGGGGAGTTTCTGGTTGATCGGGGTCATCAGGAAGCTGGAGAGGGTGATCATGATGGTGTGGGG
>JACPAU010000134.1 GCA_016180705.1 Candidatus Methylomirabilota bacterium | reverse complement strand
CCGCGTCTATCTCGTCCCTGTAGCATCCCTCGACCGGCTCGGGGATCCGGATCATCCGCGCGACGGGTCCGCCGGCGCCCCCCGCGCCCCTGCCGCCGGATCGCTCTCGCTTCGGCCGCCGCCGCGGTGGTGGTGCCATAGGTCCTCCTCCCTCGCTTCCATATCCCCTCCGAACTCTCCACCCTCCAGCGCCACTCCCACCTCCCCCCCGCTTTCCCCGGCTCCCACGCGACTGTCGCCTGGATCAAGCTCCCCCGCCGGACGCGCGCGGGCTGCGGGAGGGGAAGCAGCAGGCCTTCATCGGCGGCGCTGCCCCGGCCTACCCCCCGGCCCTCCGGAACGGCCAGGAGGGCGAACCCCGTCAGGTCGCCGTCGCGAGCGGCGCGGAATCGCGCGCGCATCGCCAGGCGTCCCGGGGTGGCGAGCGGATAGCGCAGGATCGCGGGAGCGGCCAGTCAGTCGATCCGCGCAATCCGGGTGAGGACCGGCGCCCGCGAGAGAGCGCGCGCCGCGCTTGCGAGCCGCACCCCGGCGACCCCCCGCCGCCAGAAGACCGCCGCTCCCCCGTGCAGGATCGGATCGCGGGTCGGCGCGAGCGCGACGAGCGCGCTCGCGGGCCCCGCCGCCGCGACTGGGCTCCCGGCCGGGGTCTGGCGTCGCACCCGCCGCAGGCGCGCCCGGACCGCCGGGTCGCGCCAGAGAGCGAACCGGCGCGCCAGGGGCTGGCGGTCCCCCGGCCCGGGCGGCGGCCAGGGCTCCATCACCGGCGCGCCGCCCGATCCCGGAAGCGGATCGATGCGCCCCGGTCCTTGGTATCCCGCAGGCGCTCGGTGGGATTTGCCGGGAACAGTGGGAGGGGATAGAGGACGTAGACGCTCTGGAGGCGCTCCGGCCCACCGCACCGGCCGCGGCAGTCCACCGCCGGCCTGCCGATCCGGCCGGACCGAGCCGCTCGGACCCGGCGCGTCGCCCGCGCAGCGTCCGCCTGTCGGCGGGAGGCCTCGAGGTCTTCCCCGCCAGGTCGGTGCGCGCAGTAGTGGGCCGACAGGTGCACGCGGCCCTCCCTCCAGAGCCGGTGCCTGAACGC
This sequence comes from Candidatus Methylomirabilota bacterium, assembly GCA_016180705.1. Classification (GTDB taxonomy): domain Bacteria; phylum Methylomirabilota; class Methylomirabilia; order Methylomirabilales; family JACPAU01; genus JACPAU01. Next base: position 6,292 of record JACPAU010000134.1, on the reverse strand, counting down.
GGGGGAAGAATCGGTGTAGTGTCGCCGCCCCTTACCGTTCCGCGGAATGCCCCTCAAGGACCTTGAAGGAAGAACACCGCGGAACGTCGGTGTGGTTTCCCATGACCACACCCGAAGGGGTCAGGGAATCTGCTTGACTCTTCTCCCTCAAGGAGTGAGGTCGATCTTGACGAGCTTGTCGTGGGGGAGAGATCCGAGGTTCAACTCGAGGCCCTGAACCCGGTCCGCGTAAGCCGCCATCCGGATCGCGTGATAGAGGAAAACCATGGGCGCATCCTCGACGATCAGCCTTTGAATCTGCGAATAGGTCGCGGCTTGCTTAGGCCCCTGGGGGAGACGGAAAGCCTCATCCAAGAGCCTGTCGAGGCTTGGGTTGTTGTATTGGGTCAGATTCGAGGTCCCCGCCGAGCGCGAGTGAAAGAGGGGGACGAGCAGGCGCTCCGGATAGGGAGCCCGCACATACCAGCCGTAGAGGAACATGTCCCCCTTCTTTGCCCGCACGGCGGTGACCACGTCTCGCCAGTTTGGCTCTCCCTGCAGTTCTACCCTTATCCCTATCCGGCTCAGATCGCCCTGGATAGCTGCGGCGATCTCTGCGTTGAAGGCTACGGCGCTGTTGTGAACCAGGCCTACGGTGAGGGCGGGGGCATAACCGCTCTTGCTGAACAGCTGCCTGGCGGCCTCCGGATCATAAGGAGCCTGGGTGACCGCGGGATCATATCCTTTCATGGCCGTTGGGAGCGGGCCTTTCGCCGCAACGGCGGCGCCGCGCCCCAGGAAGAGCGCCGCCCGAGGGACGTTGACCGCGTGAGCCACGGCTCGCCGCAGGAGCGGCTTGTTAAAGGGGGGGCGGTCTGTATAGAAACCGAGGTAGAAAACGTTCAATCCAGATACAGGGAAGAGTTTCACCCGCGGGCTTTGCGCCGCTCGTTCGAATGACGCCGGGTCTGGAAGGCCCGGGGTGAAATCCACCTCGCCCTTGAGGAGCGCCTCCACGACGGCTGTCCCCTCGGGCATGAAGCGGAAGATCACCCGATCGATCCGTGGCCGTCCTGCCCAATACCGATCGTTTGCGACGAGGACGATGCGGTCCTGGGACCAGCTGTCGAACTTGAAGGGGCCGGAACACACGGGCCGTCGCCCAAACTCCTTGCCCAGCCTCCCGACCGCGGCCGGGTTCACCACCTCAACCTGGCTCAGGTAGTGGAAGCCCGGGTACTTAAAGTTGAAGACGAGGGTACGCCCCCCCTGGACCTGGATGTCTTCGATGAGCTCCCGAAGCATCTGCTCCTTCGTGTTCTTCGGATCCGCGCTATAGAGCTCGTGGCTAGGCTGGAACTGGCGGTCGAAGCTCGCTTTGGCGGCCTGAGCATCAACGGGTGTGCCGTCGTGAAATAGCAAGCCCGTGCGGAGCCTGACGACCGCCTGCAAGCCATCCAGGGAGAGCGTCCACGATTCGGCCAGTCCCGGCTCTAGACTCCGCCCATCCCGTGAGATATTGACCAACGCATCACAAAGTAGCCAGGCCACCTGGATGGACCGCTCCGAGGCCGCCTTGGCCGAATCCAGCGACTCTGGCTCCCCTTCCAGCGCATAGACGAAGACCTTTTCCGCTCCCCCGGCCACGGAGGAGGCAGCGAGCAGGCTCCCCGCAACCAAGCCGATGAGGAGGCGACGAGACACCTTCCAGGCAGAACCCTTATGGCCCGCCATTGCCGCAATACCACTGATAGGCGCAGAACCAAATCGGCTCGATCAGTTTTCCCGAAGCGATCTTCCCGTTCACAAGCCGCAGCTTATCAATCAGCTCGCGGTGCCATCTATAGCGGCGGTAGTTGTAGAACCAACGCACCTCGGGAAGCATAGCTATCCGATTGTCGTAGAGCGTTCCGAGCCTGGAATGATGGATCTCGGCGCGAAAGGTGAAAAGGGTTTCGTTCTTGTTTGGTCCGTATGCGTCTGCGTCAGTGCTCCAGACGCAGACATTATAGCCCCTCAGAACAAAGCCCTGGGGCCATCTTGCTCCGCGCGCGGCCGGCCCTCCGGTTCCCGGCCCTTTAGGTGGCGCGAACACCGCCTGAATTTGCCTGATGATGCCACTGTTGGTTCTCGGGTTCCCTTTCAATCTACCCGCGATGATGAGAAGGTAGCTCGCGCGCGACGGCATGGTCTAGTCCTCCCCCAACAAGAAAGGCTCTTACTCGCAGAGCCAGCAAGGGTCGACCTCACCGCCCACACCGCCTCCGATCCGATGTACGCGTGCGTGCCATACACTAACCGAGGGCTGCGTCAAGCATCTCAAGCCTCCCTTCTCCTTAATGGCCGCGACAGGGATTAGCGGCTGGAGGACGTTCGTCGGGGCGGCGAGGAGCCGTCGGGGCTGGGAAGGATTAGTACTATACCGGGTGTGCAACGGCTTCGAATGCGTCGGAGCGCCCCCAGGGTCTGGCGGCCAGCCCGCGCGGCTTCGCCGTGCCGGCGAGTGGCCTCCGGATGCTCCTCTACCGACGAGCATCGAAAAATAAACATTTAGCGGCACAAGGCCCTCCTCCCCGGCCCCAGGGAGAACCGCATGCGCAGAATGAGCGGGATGCTGGCCTCTTACCATTTCGCCAAATACTTGTCAAGGACCTTGGGTCTTGACAGGGGGAGCCCCCCGGGCTATGAGAAGGGCACCTTTCGGGCGCACCGCCCTTTCCCCTCGCGTCCCGCGTTGGTACGCTGCCTGCTCCCGCTGTCCCTAGGGGGGCGCCATGAGCTGGTTGCGCGCGCGGTATAGCCGTCTGAGCCTCCGGCAGAAGTTTGCCCTCCAGCTCGCCTTTTCGATCGCCCTCCTCTTTGCGGTGCTCCTCCCCAGCGTGCTGGTGGTCCAGGAGCGGGCCTTGCTGGCCCAGGTTCGGAAGGAGGGGACCCACCTCGTCGAGATTCTGGCGTACAGCAGCGTCCAGGGGGTTGTAGCCGACGATTTCCTCCTCCTCCAGGGTGCGGTCCGGAGCATCGCCAGCCGCCCCGACATCCGCTACGCCATACTCCTGAACCTGGACGGCCGCGTCCGCGTCCACAGCGACCCCCGCCAGGTGGGGCATGTCCTGGAAGATGCCGCCAGCCTGGAGGCGCTGCAGGTGGACGCCCCCCGGGTGCAGGAGGTCGTCCTGGAGGACCGGACCCGGGCGATGGACTTCGCCACCCCGGTCCTGGTCGTGAACCGGAAGCGGGCCGTCGCCCGGCTGGGGATTTCGCTGGAGGAACCGCTCCGGGGGATCCGGAGGACCCGGAACTCGATCCTCCTCCTGGGGGGCCTGGCTTTGCTCGCCGGGGTCGCGCTCGCCTTTATCCAGGGGCGGCGCGTGGCCCTGCCCATGCAGGATCTCGCGACGGCGGCCCGGGAGCTGGCCCGGGGAAAGCTGGCCCGCCGGATCCCGGTCTCCTCGGGTGACGAGCTGGGGGAGGTGGCGGCTGCCTTCAACAAGATGGCGGAGTCACTCCAGGCCCTCTTCGACACCAGCCGCCAGGTCTCCTCGAGCCTCCACCTCTCCGAGGTGCTGCAGGCCATTGTGCGCAACGCCCGGGAGCTGGTGCGGAGTGACGCAGCCGTCATCGCTCCCTACGACCCAGACGCGAAGGTGGCCACCGTCGCGGCGAGCGCGGGCTCCCCCACCCCCGCCTTCATGGGCCTTCGGATCGTTCCCGGCCAGGGTCTCGGCGGGAAGGTCCTGGAGACTGGGCAACCCTTCGTGACCAGCGACTACCTGGCGGATCCCCGGATCAGCCATCCCTTCGACGAGCAGGTGCGGCGGGAAGGGGTCACGAGCGCCGCGGCGCTCCCTCTCCTGCACCAGGGGGAAATCCTGGGCATCCTCTGGGTGGTCAATCGCCGCCCCATCCCCTTTACGGAAGAGCAGATCGAAACGCTGGGTTCGCTCGCCAGCCAGGCGGCCGTGGCTGTCCAGAATGCCCGCCTGTACGGGCGCTTGCAGAGCTCCCTGGACAAGCTCGAGGTGGTCAACCGTCAGCTCCGGGAGTTCTACCGGCTCTCGGTCACCGTCCAGGCCCCGATGCCGGAGGCGGCCCGGCTCGATCTGATCGTGCAAGCACTGCAGGAGGTGCTGCAGGTGGACAGGGCGGGCGTCCTCATTCCGGATCCCGGCGAGCGAGAGCTCCGCCTCGCCGCCGTCCGAGACGTGAGTGGGGAGCTGCCCGGTCTCGAGGGTCTGGCCATCCCGCTCTCGGACGAGGGTGGGGCTTTTGCGCGGGCCTACCTCGACCGGGCCGATTTCTTCTTCGACCGAGACGCCCCCCTCCCGGTCGCTCTCCGACTGAAGGGTCCCCTTCTCCGGTTCTCCGCCGCGCGGACCCGCGCCTTCGCTGTCGTTCCCATGGTGGTCCAGGGCCGGAGCGTGGGGGTGTTCGCGCTGGATAACAAGGTGACTGGGCGCCCCGTCCCCCCAGAGTCCCTGCAGACCCTCCGGCTCTTCGCGCAGCAGGCGGCCATCGCCATCGAGAACGCCCGGCTCTATGAGACCCTCCGCAAGGCGCACGAGGAGCTGCTCGCCGCCCAGGCGGAGCGGGTCCGCTCGGCCCGGTTAGCGGCCGTGGGCGAACTGGCCGCCGGCATCGCCCACGAGACGCGGAACCCCCTGGGGGCCATCAGCCACGCGACCGAGACGCTCCAGCGTAGCCTGGACCTCCGGGGGGAGGACGCGGAACTCCTGGAGATCATCCGGCGCGAGGCCGCACGCTTGAACGAGATCGTTTCGGACTTCCTCCACTTCGGGCGGCCCCGGCCGCTGGCACTGCAGGAGACCGACCTCGGGGCCCTGATCAAGGACGTGCTCCTAGCCCTAGAGCAGGACGAGCGGTGCCACCGGGCCGTGCGCTTCGAGACGGTCCTCGATCCGGCCCTGCCCCGACTGCTCGTCGACCCCCACCACATGAGCCAGGTCCTCTGGAACCTCTACTTGAACGCGGCCCAGGCCATGCCGGGCGGCGGGCTCCTCGGCACCCGCGGCGCCCGGCAGGTGGGGCCCGACGGGGAGGCCTGGGTGGCCCTGGAGATCAGCGACACCGGGCCGGGCATCCCCTCCGAGGCCGAGGGGCGGCTCTTCGAGCCCTTCTTCACCACCAAGCCGGACGGGACCGGCCTGGGCCTGCCCATCGCCCGCCGCATCGTGGAGGAGCACGGGGGAACCCTAACCCTGGGGCCGGGGCCGGCGGGGGGCACCCTGGCCCGCATCCGCCTGCCCCTCCGGGAGGCGCGCACCGATGCCACGGATCCTGGTCGTTGACGACGAGCCCGGGATGCGGCGGAGCCTGGCCATCAGCCTCAAGCGGGAAGGGTACGAGGTCGAGGAGGCACCCGGGGGGACCGAGGCCCTCCTGCGCCTGGAGCGGGAGATCTACGACCTGGTCATGACCGACCTCAAGATGGGCCCCGTCGGGGGCCTGGAGGTCCTGGCGGCGGTCAAGAAGGGCGCGCCGCAGACCGAGGTGATCGTCATGACGGCCTACGGCAGCATCGAGGCCGCGGTGGACGCAATGCGCCTCGGGGCCTTCGACTTCGTCACGAAACCGTTCCAGGCCCAGGAGATCCTGACCCGGGTCCGGAACGCCCTGGAAAAGACGCGCCTGACGACCGAGGTCCGCCTCCTGCGGGGGGATCCCAAGAGCCGGGTCGGCTACCGAGGTCCGCCTCCTGCGGGGGGATCCCAAGAGCCGGGTCGGCTTCGAGCAGCTCCTGGGACAGAGCCCGGCGATGCAGGCCGTTATGGAAAAGGCCGCGCGGGTCGCGGTCACCGAGAGCACGATCCTCATCACGGGGGAAAGCGGGACGGGGAAGGAACTCGTGGCCCGGGCGATCCATGCCCGCTCGCTTCGGGCAAGCAAGCCCTTCGTCTCGGTCAACTGCGCCGCCTTCCCCGAGCAGCTGCTGGAGAGCGAACTCTTCGGACACATCAAGGGCGCCTTCACCGGGGCGGTCGCGAGCCGGAAGGGCCTCCTGGAGGAGGCCCACGGGGGCACCTTCTTCTTCGACGAGGTGGGTGACACCCCCCCGGGCATCCAGGCCAAGCTCCTCCGGGTCCTGGAGGATCGCGTCATCCGCCGCCTCGGGGCCTTCGACTTCGTCACGAAGCCGTTCCAGGCGCAGGAGATCCTGACCCGGGTCCGCAACGCCCTCGAGAAGGCCCGCCTTGCCACCGAGGTCCGCCTCCTGCGGGGGGATCCCAAGAGCCGGGTCGGCTTCGAGCAGCTCCTGGGACAGAGCCCGGCGATGCAGGCCGTTATGGAAAAGGCC
>JACPAU010000133.1 GCA_016180705.1 Candidatus Methylomirabilota bacterium | reverse complement strand
GTTGTGCTTCCGGGCCACCTCGACCGCGATCTCCGTGTGGGTCCCCTCCCGCTTGCTGTCGGCCGTCTTGCCGACGTCGTGCAGGAGGGCGGCGCGCTTGACGTACCGGGGGTCGAGTCGGAGCTCGGTGGCGATGAAGCCGGCCAGCTGGGTGACCTCCTTGGTGTGCTGGAGCTGGTTCTGGGAGTAGGAGGTCCGGTACTTCAGCCGCCCGACGAGGCGGACCAGTTCCGCGTGCATGCCGGTCACGCCCACCTCGAAGAGGGCCTGCTCCCCCGCCTGCCGGATGTCCTCCTCGATCTCCTTCTTGACCTTCTCCACCACCTCCTCGATCCGGGCGGGGTGGATCCGGCCATCGACGATGAGGCGCTGCAACGCGATCCGGGCGATCTCCCGGCGGACCGAGTCGAAGCCGGAGAGGATGACCGCCTCGGGGGTGTCGTCCACGATCACATCGATCCCGGTCGCCTTCTCGAAGGCCCGGATATTGCGCCCCTCCCGGCCGATGATCCGACCCTTCATGTCGTCGCTGGGCAGGTCCACCACGGAGACCGTGGCCTCCGCGACGAAGTCGGTAGAGCAGCGGTCGACGGCGATGGCCAGGATCTCCTTGGCCTTCTGCTCGGCCGTCTCCCGCGCCTCCTCCTCGATCCGCTTGGTCAGGGCCGCCGCCTCCAGGCGGGCCTCCTGCTCCAGGTCCTTCAGGAGCACCCGCTTCGCCTCCTCCGCCGTCATCCCGGCGACCCGCTCCAGGGCCCGCCGCTGCTCCTCCACGAGGGCCTTCAGGCGCTCCTCGGTCTCGGCCGCCGTCGCCTCGCGCTGCTGGAGCGCGTGCTGGCGCGCCTGCATCTCCTTGTCCCGCCGATCCAGGATCTCGATCTGCCGGTTGAGGAGCTCTTCCCGCTGCAGCAGGCGGCGCTCCAGGGCCTGCAGTTCGTTCCGCTGGTCCCGCCCCTCCCGCTCGAGTTCGGTGCGCGCCTGGAGCATCCGGTCCCGGACCTCCAGCTCCGCCTCCCGCCGCTTGCTCTCCGCCTCCTTTCCCGCCTCCCGGAGGATCCGGGCGGCCTCGGCCTCGGCCGCCGCGATCCGCTTCCGACTCAGCACCACCCGCGCCGCGTAGCCGGCGGCGATCCCCGCCGCCAGCCCCACTGCCACCCACAGCAGCGTCAGCTCCATGGCCACGGGCTCCTCACCTCCCTCCGGCCCGCCGCGTCCGCTGGCGCGGCGGCCGTCCCGTCCCCGGGGCCCCGGCAGCGCCGGGGGGACACCGGCTGATGATCCGCTCCTCGGTCACGACCCGATCCACCGGGACATCGTGCGGCTCCGTCGGCAGGCGCTCCACCACCTGGCACTCGAAGGCCAGCCCGATCCGCCGGGCGGCCGGGACGAGCGCGGGGAGGCTCCGGTCGTAGTACCCGGCCCCCCGCCCCAGGCGGTATCCCCGCAGGTCGAAGGCCAGCCCCGGAAGGACGACCGCCTGGATGCTCCCCCAGGCCACCGCGCCAGCCCGGTTCGGGTCGGGCTGCAGGATGCCGAATGGTCCCGGCGCGAGGTCCGCCCGCAGGTCCCGGACCGGCGCGGCGGTGAGTTGCCCCCCCGGCCGCCCCACGACCGGCAGGAGCGGGACCCGCCCCCGGTCGAGCCAGGCCCGGAGCAGCGGCCAGGTGTCCACCTCCTCCGCGACGCTGGCGTAGAAGAGCACCCGCTCCGCCTCCTGCATCTCCGGCAGGGCGAGCAGGCGCTCCATGATGCGGGCGCTCCGCGCCGCGCGCTCGGCGGGCGCCAGGGCATGCCGCGCCGCGCGCATCCGCAGCCGGAGCTCCGCTTTGCTCAGCACGGATCCCGGGGTCGGGACTCAGGGGGCCGGGGCGGTGGCAGAGGCGGGGCGGAGCGGAGCCAGGAAGAAAAGTCCCCCACCATTGTGCCGTGTGCGGGCGTTCGCTTGAACCGGGCTCTCTAGGGGGGCGCCCCGCCGGCGCTTCAGGCTTCCCACCCCTGCAGGGCGGGCGTGCACACCGCGCCGGGAAGAGGGCTCCCGATCGTCGCATGTTGGCTCAAGGACCACTGCCCCATCACGAACACGGTAGGGGATGGGAAACGCTCCCCTCCCTCTCCGCCTGCGCCGTTTCACCCCGGCCCCGATGTCCGGCCCTCCCTCCGGCGGCGCCCTCAGGCCCGGCCGGAGATCACTCCATCCAGGGACTGGCTCAACTCGGTGATCTTGGCCAGGGCGGTCGCCGTCTCCCGCTCCCGCGCCTCGCCCAGCTTGAACAATTCGTCCGCGATGTTCAAAGACGCCAGCACCGCCATCCGGACCGAGGGGATTGCCGGAGACCCCCGGGCCACCTCGTAGAGCTTGGTGTCCACGTACTGGGCCACCCGCCGGATGTAGGCGGGATCCTCCGTGGCCCGCAGGGTGTACCGCTCGCCGAAGATCTCCACCTGGGAGACGTGCTCATCCGCCGCCATCAGCGTCGCTCCCTCAATGAGGCCTCGGCCCGCGCCACTTCCTCCACGAGGGCATCCACGCGGGACCGGACCTCCTCCCGCTCCGCCTCCAGGCGCTGCAGGGACGTCTTCAAGTGCTCCTTCTCCTGCTGCTCCCGCCGGACGGTGTCGGCGAGCGACTCCATCCGGCTCTCCAGCTCCTGCACGCGCGCCTCCAGGGCCGCCTTCTCCGCCCGGGTCTCCTGGAGGATCACGACGGTCTCCCGAACCTTCCCCTCCAGCTCCTGCAGCCGGTCCATCAGCATCGCCACCCCTGCCGCCCGGAGCGCCTACCGGATGGTGGCCCCCAGCTCGGCCTGCAGCCGCGCCAGGATTACGGCGTGGGCCGCGTTCACCTCCGCATCCGTCAGGGTCCGGTCGGGTGCCCGGTACGCCACCGAGAAGGCCAGACTCCGGTGGCCCGCCGGGATCCCCTCCCCCTCATACAGGTCGAAGAGGGTGACCGCCTCAACCCAGTCCCCCCCCGCGGCCTCGATGACCGCCCGGACGCGAGCGGCCGGGAGGTCCGCGGCGACCAGGACCGCCACGTCCCGGCTCACCGCCGGGAAGCGCGGGAGCGGCCGGACCTGGGCCACCGGGGGGGCGTGCGCGAGGAGCCGGTCGAGGTCCACCTCGAACGCCACCGGCACCCCCGCGAGACCCAGCCGCGCCCGGACCTCGGGGTGCACCTCCCCGACCACGCCGACCGCCTCGCCGCCCGCCACCACGGCGACCTGCCGCCCGGGATGCAGGTAGGGAGCCTCGCCCCCGCCGCGGAACTCGAGCGGAAGCCCGAGCACCCGGCCCAGCACCTCGAGCGTCCCCTTGGCGTCGAAGAAGTCGGCCCGGCCGGCCTCCCCGCTCCAGTGCACCGGGCCGCGGGCGCCCATGGCCGCGCCCGCCAGCCGCCCCACCTCCCGCGGGAGCTGCTCCCCGGGGACGGGATGGTAGACGTTGGCGATTTCGAAGAGCCAGGCGGACCGGATGCCGCGGCGCTCGTTGGTCAGCAGGTCCTGCAGGAGGGCAGGCAGGAGGAACGTGCGAAGCAGCGTCTCCCCGCCCCCCAAGGGATTCCGGATCCGGACCGCTTCCCGGAGCGGGTGACCGGGCGGCAGCGCGAACGTATCAAAGGCCTCCTCCCTTGTAAAGGACAGATTGACCGTTTCCTGGTACCCGGCGGCGACCAGGAGGCGGCGGACGAGGCCTTCGCGCTGCTGCGCCGGCAGGTGGCGCGGGGGGACCGCCCGCCCGCCGGGGAGCGTGGCCGGGATCTTCTCGAACCCCTGCACCCGGGCGATCTCCTCGATGCAGTCGATCTCCCGGGTCACGTCCGAGCGCCAGGAGGGGACGGTGAGGCCGAGCGCCTTTCCCCTCCCCCGCCGGACCGCGAAGCCGAGCCCGCGCAGGATGCCGGTCGCCGCGGCCTCCTCCACCGGCGCCCCCAGAACCGCCGCCGCCCGGGTGAGCCGGAGGGTGAGGCGCCGGGGGGCGGAGCGGCCCGGGTGGACGTCCAGGAGGCCGGGGGCCACGGCACCCCCGGCCGTCTCCTGGATGAGGCGGGATACCCGGTCCGCGGCCGCCGCCGGCCCCTCCGGGTCCACGCCCCGCTCGAAGCGGTAGGAGGCTTCGGAGGAGAGCCCGAGGGCCCGGGCCGTCCGGCGGACGCCCAGGGGGTCGAAGGTGGCGCTCTCCAGCAAAAGGTCGGTGGTCATCGGACGGACCTCGGTGGCCGCCCCGCCCATAACCCCGGCCACCGCCACCGGGTCGGCGGCGTCGGCGATCACGAGCATGGCGGGGTCCAGGGGCCGGGACACCCCGTCCAGCGTGATCAGGTGCTCCCCCGCCCGCGCCCGGCGGACGACGATGCGCCGCTCCTTCAGGAGGCTGAGGTCGAAGGCGTGCAGCGGCTGCCCAACCTCCAGCATGACGTAGTTGGTGGCGTCCACCACATTATTGATGGGCCGGAGACCGCACGCCTCCAGCCGCCGCCGCAGCCAGAATGGGGAGGGGCCGATCCGCACCCCCCGGATCACCCGGGCGACGTACCGGGGGCACAGGTCGGGGTCGGCGATCTGGACGGCCGCCAGGCGGCCGACCGCCTCCCCCGACTCCCGCGGGGCGCGCCGGGGGAGGGTCAGCCGGCGCCCGGTCAGGACCGCCACCTCCCGCGCGACTCCCAGGTGGGAGAGGCAGTCCCCCCGGTTCGGCGTCACGGCGACCTCCAGCAGGTGGTCGTCCAGCGACAGCGCGGCCTGGAGTGGCTGCCCGAGCGGAAGCGGCCCGTGGAGGATCAGGATCCCCTCGGCGTCCGGACCGAGGCCCAGCTCGCGCTCCGAGCACAGCATCCCCTGGGACAGTTGCCCCTGGACGGAGACCGCCTCGATCCGCCGGCCGCCCGGGAGGGTGGCCCCGGGGAGGGCGACCGGCACCCAGTCCCCCTCCCGGACATTCCGGGCACCGCAGACGATCGTGAGCGGCTCCCGGCCGACGGTGACCCGGCAGACCGTGAGCCGGTCGCCGGCGGGATGCGGGGCGATCGCCTCGATCCGGCCTACCACGACCTGGCTGAAGGCGCCCCCGACCGCCTCGGAGGCCTCCACCTCGATTCCGGCCATGGTCAGGCGGTTCGCCAGCTCGGCAGGCGGTGGGAGCTCGCCCAGGAACTCCCGCAGCCAGGCGTAGGAGATGCGCACGGCTAGCGGCCTCCCGGCCCGCTCCCGGCCAGCGAGACGACGCGGGCACCGGTGGCCCGGAGCAGCTCGGCCGGGCTCACCCGGAGCATGGCGCCGTCGCTCCCCGCGCCCGCGTAGACGACGGGCTGCCCGAGGACCTGCGCCTCCAGCAGCACGGGGAGAACGCGGCGGTGGCCGAAGGGGGGCATGCCCCCCACCGCATACCCGGTGAAAGCCGCGGCCTCGTCAGGGCGGGCCAGACGCGCCTTGGCCGCCCCGAGTGAGGCTGCCAGCGCCCCGGCGTCCACCCGGCCCGTCCCGTTGGCGATCACGAGGTGGGGAGCCCCATCCACCAGGAAGACCAGGGACTTGACGATCTGGGAGGTGCCGACGTGAAGCGCGGTCGCAGCCGCCTCCACCGTCGGGGTCTTCGCCCCGGGGTGCACGATCTCGGCGGCGATCCTGCGCTCCGCGATCGCGCGGGCCACGTCGGCCTCGCCCATGAGCGGCCCGCTAGAGGGCATGGAACTGCTCCAGGAACCGGAGATCGTTCTCGAAGAAGAGCCGGATGTCGTCCACCCCGTAGCGGAGCATGGCGATCCGCTCCACCCCCATCCCGAAGGCGAAGCCGGTGTACCGCTCGCTGTCGTAGCCCACGAAGCGGAAGACCTCGGGGTCCACCATCCCCGCCCCCAGGATCTCCAGCCACCCCCCCTGTTTGCACACCCGGCAGCCGGCGCCCCGGCAGATGACGCAGGAGATGTCCACCTCGGCGCTCGGCTCTGTGAACGGGAAGAACGAAGGACGAAAGCGGAGGCGGGTCCCCTCCCCGAAGCAGAGGCGGACGAAGGCGGAGAGCGTGCCCTTGAGGTCGGCGAAGGTCACCCCCTCGTCCACCAGCAGCCCCTCCACCTGGTGGAACATGGGGCTGTGGGTCACGTCGGCGTCCCGGCGGTACACCCTCCCCGGGACCACGACCCGGATCGGCGGCGGCTCTGCTTCCATGACCCGGACCTGGACGGGGGAGGTGTGGGTCCGCAGGACGACGTCGTCGGTGATGTAGAACGTATCCTGCATGTCCCGGGCGGGGTGGTCCTTTGGGATGTTCAGAGCCTCGAAGTTGTAGTAGTCCAGCTCCACCTCCGGGCCTTCCGCGACCACGAAGCCGAGGGAGGCGAAGATCTCCAGGATGTCCCGGAGGGTGGCGGTGAGGGGGTGGAGGCCCCCGAGCCGGGGAGGGCGGCCCGGGAGGCTCGCGTCGAGGCGGTCGGAGGCAAGCCCGGCAACGGCCGCCGTGCGCAGCGCCGCCCGGCGGGCCTGAAGCAGCCCCTCGATCGCCGCCTTGACCGCGTTCGCCTGCTGGCCCACGACCGGGCGGGCCTCCGGCGGCAACTCCCCGAGGCCCCGCAGGATGGCCGTGAGCGCGCCGCGCCGGCCGAGGAACCGGACGCGGAGCGCCTCCAGGCCGGACTCGTCGGCGGCCGCGAGGGCGGCCGCCGCCTCCGCCTCCAGCGCATCCAGGGCCGCGAGCAGGTCGCGCATCTCTAGGCCCCAAAAAGTTCGCCCCGACCGAGATCGGGGCGCAGGAGGGGATCGGGGAGCCGGCCGCTACGCGGGGGCTCCCGCCTTGGCCGCCGCCGCCAGCCGCTCGAAGGCCGCGGCGTCCCGGACCGC
>JACPAU010000296.1 GCA_016180705.1 Candidatus Methylomirabilota bacterium | reverse complement strand
TGTCACTTTCATTCTGGGGTAGCCCCGGGCCGCGCACCCGGCTCACTTCCCCTTGACCTTCTTCGCGAAGACCTCCATCGGGATCGCCGGCAGCGTCATGAGTTGGACCGTCCCCCGGGAGCCCAGTTCCACGGAGACGCGCGCGATGGTCTCGTTGTCCGGCGCCTCGACCACGTTGACGAAGTCGTAGGGCCCCAGGACGGCGTACTGCGCCACCACCCTGGCCCCGAACGCCTCCACCTCCCGGTTGACCTCTTTGATCCGCTCGGGGTTGCTCTTGACCGTCTTGCGTCCCTGGTCCGTGAGGGTCGAGAGCATGATGTACGTCGCCATGGCTCGCCTCCTCCCCCCGGCGCCGCCGGCCCTAGGCGACGCCGAGCGCCTTCGCGGCCCTGCTCACGTCCCGGGGCTTGACCCAGATGATCGCGCCGTACCGGCCCGCGCCGGCCGAGATGGCGGTGCTGGCGGTGACGTTGATCTTGGCGGCCGCTAACCTCGCGGCGACGTCGCAGAGGGCCCCGACGCGGTCGTCCCCCTCGACCAGGAAGGCGGTCTTGCGCGGGCTCACGGAAGGCCGCCGGGTCGGCGGGGACGAAGTCCAGCTGGGAGCGGTTCCCCTTGGGGAAGCCGATGAAAGCGAGCAGGTTGACGCCGGCCTCCTTCAGCGTTGCCAGGGCCCGGTGGCCCTCCCCCGGCTTGTCCGGGGCCATGATGTAGTAGTACTCCGCCCGACGGATCATCTCAGCCATCGCCGCCTCCTCCCCTCACCACCGTGACACCGCCCACGCCCCTCCCCGGCCTCACGCCTCCCGCGGCCCCTCCCGGGGGCCGGCCCTCCGCGAACGGGACGCCACGGGTTCCTCCCGCGCGAGCCGGCCGATCAGGCTCGACCCCCGCTTGGTGAACCCCCCTGTGTGCAACGAATCCGGGAACCGGAGCAGCTTGTAGTCGAGGTGATGCCAGCGCTGGTGCAGCAGGGTCCGCAGGAAGGCCGTGACGGCGTCGCTCGCCCGGTCCAGGCGCTGCTGCGCCGGCGTCAGCCGCTGGTAGTAGTAGGCGAAGGGCATGGGCGCCCCGTCGGGGCCTCAGGGGAGGAGGAGGACCTTGCCCGTGGTCTGGCGCCCCTCCAGGGTCCGATGGGCCTCGGCCGCCCGCTCGAGGGGGAAGGTGTGCTCGATCCGGAGCCGGAGCTCGCCGGACCGGACCCACCCCAGGACCTCCCCCGCCCGCGCGAGCAACTCCTCGCGGGTGGCGACGTGGTGCCCGAGGGTGGGCCGCGTCACGTAGAGGGAGCCCTTGGCGGCCAGGATCCCCAGGTCCACGGGGGGGACGGGGCCGCTCGACTGCCCGTAGAGCACCAGGATCCGGCGGGGCGCGAGGACGTCCTCCGGTCAGGCGCTTCACCTCCGCCTCGAAGTCCTGCGCCGTGTACTGGATGACCTCGTCGGCGCCGGCCTCCTTGGCGAGCCGGGCCTTCTCCGGTGTCGAGACCGTCCCGATCACCCGGGCCCCCAGGCGCTTCGCCATCTGGATCAGGAGGAGGCCGACCCCGCCCGCCGCCGCGTGCACGAGCGCGGTGTCCCCCGGCTTCAGCCGGTAGGTGTCGTGGACCAGGTAGTGGGCGGTCATCCCCTGGAGCATCGCCGCCGCCCCGGCGCGGGCGTCCAGCCCGTCCGGCAGGACGACGAGCCGCGCCGCCGGCACGACCGCGTGCGTGGCGTAGGCGCCCTGGACGCCCGCGTAGGCGACCCGGTCCCCCGCCTGAACTTCGCGCACGTCCGGCCCGACGGCCTCGACCACGCCGGAGGCCTCGAGCCCGAGCGTGAAGGGCAGCGGGTTCTTGTAGAGGCCGGTCCGGTGGTAGATGTCAATGTAGTTGACGCCGACCGCCTCGATCCGGACGAGGGCCTGCCCCGCTTCCGGCTTGGGCGTGGGCTGCTCCTCCCACGTGAGCACTTCCGGCCCGCCGTACTGGTGGACGCGGATCGCTCGCATCGCAGCCACTCCTCGCGCGGGTCAGGCGCCGCAGCAGCGTTTGTACTTCTTCCCGGAGCCGCAGGGGCAGGGGTCGTTGCGGCCCACCTTCCCCAGCCGGATGGGGGCCTCGGGTGTGGCCCGCAGCGTGCGGGTGCCGGCGGGGGCCGGCGCCGCCCGCGGGGCGGCGGCCACGGGCTGGCGGGCCGGGCCGTAGCGGAGGCGGGAGCCGTCACCCGCGGGCCGGGCGGCCAGGGCCGGCGCCGCCTCCCCCTCGGGGGCGAGCTGGATCCGGAACACGTACTGGACCGTCTGCTCCCTGATCCGCCCCTCCATGGCCTCGAACATCTCGAAGGCCTCCCGCTTGTACTCGATGAGCGGGTCCTTCTGGCCGTAGCCCCGGAGCCCGATCCCCTCCTTCAAGTGATCCATCCCGAGCAGGTGGTCCTTCCACTGGCCGTCCACCACCTGGAGCATGACCATCCGCTCCAGCGCCCGCATGGTCTCGCTCCCGGCCGCCTGCTCCTTCTCCTCGTAGGTCTTCTGGATCCGCTCGAGGAGCCGGTCTTTGAGCAGGGCCTGGGTCAGGTCCTCCACCTCGGCCTTCGGCACGGCGAACTCGATGCCGAAGAGGCGCCCCATGGCCTCCGTGAGGCCGGGCAGGTCCCACTCCTCCGGGTAGGTCTCGGAATTGGTGTAGAGGGCGAGGAGGCCGTCCAGGACCTCCTCCGCCATCGCCAGGATGTCCTCCTTGAGGTTCTCCCCCTCCAGGATCTTCCGGCGCTCGCCGTAGATGATCTTCCGCTGGGTGTTCATCACGTCGTCGTACTCGAGGAGGTGCTTGCGG
>JACPAU010000132.1 GCA_016180705.1 Candidatus Methylomirabilota bacterium | reverse complement strand
GAGCCTGGAGGGCTGAAGACGGGGACGCTCGTTTTCACCGCTTACGTCGACTCCTCCCGCTCGGCGTGGTTCTTCAACCCCTGCCGGGTCCACCGGTTCCGCTCGACCTTCTTCATCACCACTCTGGCCTTGGCGGTGGTCCCTGCGGTCCTGCTCCTCGGTTCCGCGTGGCCGCTCCTCTGGCTTCTTGGACTCCCGGCCGCGGCCTCTCTCGCCTTCGGAATCGCGACCCTTGTGGACCGGGAGTGGCACGGAGTCCACGTCCCCGGGGCGACCGACAACGCCAGCGGGGTGGCGGTTCTCCTCGGCCTTGCGGAGCGGCTGACCCGGGAGCCCCCCGCCCGGACCGGGGTGTGGCTGGTGGCGACCGGCTGCGAGGAGGTGGGCCACACCGGGATGAAGCACCTCCTCCGGACGCACCGCGACGAACTCCGGGACGCCCGCATCGTCAACATCGACCATGTCGGGGCGGGCGACGTGATGGTGGTCTCGCAGGAGGGGATGCTCCTGCCCCGCTACCGGAGCGACCCCGGCCTGCTGGAGGCGGCCCGGAAGGCAGGCGAGCCTCTCGGGGTCCGGCCCCGGCCCTTCCACATCATGCTCAACGATTCGACGAGCGCCCTCGCGCGCGGCTACCCGGCGGTGGGACTCATGGCGATGAAAGGCGATTGCCTGTTGAACTGGCACTGGCCCACCGACACCTGGGAGAGGGTGGAGCCGGCGAACCTGGAGAGGGCTCTGGCGGTGGCGGAGGGGATTCTGCGGGCGGTGGACGGAAGGTGATGGTCTGGTTCTCCCCGGAGGCGGTCCAGGCGGCCCAGTCCGCCCTCGCCCCCCTGGAGCCGCTCTGGGTCGCATTGACCCGCCTCGGCGACGGCCCCCTCTACATCGTGGCGGTGGGCTTCCTCTACTGGTGCGTGGACAAGGCGAGGGGCTTCCGCCTCGGGATGCTGCTGCTGATTTCTGCGGAGGTCAGCACGGCGGCCAAGGAGGCTTTCGCCTCCCCGCGCCCTCCCCGCGACCTCTGGCGCGACTCGATGGTTCTGAGGGACCCCGCGGGTGGGGGGTTCGGCCTCCCGAGCGGCCACGCCCAGTCGGCGGGGGTTTTCTGGGGGGGGCTCTGGCTCCTCTGGAGGCGCCGCTGGCTCCTGCTCCCCGGGCTCCTCTTCACCGCGGGGGTCTCCGCGAGCCGCGTCGCCCTCGGGGTCCACTTCCCCGGCGACGTCGCGGGCGGGCTCGCGCTGGCCGGGGGGCTGCTGGTCCTGGAGTGGCGCGCGGGGCCGGGAGTGGAGGCTTTCGTCAAGTCGAAGGGCGCGCGGGCCCGGGTGGGCCTCGCCCTGCTTCCGGGCCTCGCCGCCTTGGCGGTCTTCGCCTGGAGGCCCACCGCCGACATCGCGGGGAGCGCAGGGCTGCTGCTCGGATTCCCCCTGGGCTACCTCGCGGAGGGGAGGAACAAACACTACATCACCCTGAGCCTGGAGGCGGCGGAGGGGCGGGACCTGTTCCGGCAACTCGCCCGCCGCGCCGACGTGGTCATCGAGGCGTACCCGCCGGGGCAGATGGACGCCTGGGGGATCGGCTACCGCCAGCTCGCCCCCGAGCACCCCGGCCTCATCTACGTGGCCCTGTCGGCCCGCGGCCACTTCGGGCCCCGGGCCGCGGAGGGGACGCCGGAGCACGACCTGACGAGCCAGGCGGCGTCGGGGCTCACCTTCATCACGGGGGAACCCGAGGGCGCCGAGGCCGGGCCGGCCGGCGTCCCGACCAAGGCCGGGCCGTGGCTGGCCGGCTATGCCGGGGGCGCGTGGGCGGCCTTCGGCCTGCTCGGGGCCCTGCATTACCGGCACGAGACAGGACAGGGTCAGATGGTGGACGTGACGCCGGCCGAGAGCCTCATGCGATACCTGGAGTACACTCTCCTCTGGCACCACGTGAGCGGGAGGATTCGCGAACGGATCGGCTACTACGACCTGGCCGTCTTCCCCTACACCTTCATCCGGGTCAAGGACGGGTGGGCCTTCATCGCCGGCTACACCGACCTGAACTTCCGGGCGCTCTGCCGGATCATGGGGCGGCCCGAGATCGCCCGGGACCCCCGGTTCGCCACCACGTCGGCGCGGGTCAAGCCGGACAACGAGCGGGCGCTGCGCGCCGAGATCGAGCGCTGGTCCGTCCACCTCAGCACCGAGGAGATTCTGGAGCGGGTCCTGGCCGACCCCGGCCCCGGGGTGGTAGTCTTTGGCCGGGTGGAGTCCCCGACGGAGGTCCTCTCCCGGGAGAACTGGTGGGAGCGGGGGTGCTTCGGGCGGGTCACCGACCCGATCTACGGACCGCTCACGCTCCAGATGCCGGTCTGGCGGATGACGGGGACGCCGCCCCGCCTGCGCTGGCCGTGCCGGCCCGTCGGGCATCACAACGAGGACGTGTACCTCAAGCACCTGGGGCTCGGGCGCCAGGGCCTCGAGAAACTGCGCGGGCGAGGCATCATCTAGGGAAGACGGGGAGGGAGACCGTGGCCGAGGTCGGGGTGAACAGCGAGATCGAGAGGAAGCTACTCGAGGAGATGGAGCGGAACCTCAAGCGCCTGGCCAACACGGCGGCGCTCGTGGCGAGGCCCGACGATCCCCCGGTCGGCCTCACCCCCCGCCGCCTGATCTACCGGCGGAACAAGACGCGGCTGTACCACTACCCCGCGCAGGGCGGGTCCCCGCACCCCATCCCGATCCTCTTCGTCCCCAACCTCGGGATCAGCCGGCCGTACATCTTCGACCTCTCCCCCGGCAGCAGCTTCATCGAGTACATGGTGAAGAGCGGCTACCACTTCTACCTGCTCGACTGGGGGGTCTTCGGCGAGGAGGACAACCGGCTCCGGGTGGACGACTGCGTGCTGGACACCCTCCCCCGGGTGATCCGGCGGGTGCTCCGCCACGCGGGCGCTCCGGGGCTGAGCCTCCTCGGCTACTGCATGGGGGCGCCGCTCGGCGCCTGCACGCTCGCCCTGCACCCGGACGTGCCGGTCCGGGCCTTCGTCAACATGGCCGGCCCGTTCGACTTCGCGAAGGCCGGCCTCTTCGCCTGCTGGCTGGACAAGGGCGTCTTCGACGTGGACCGCCTCGTGGACACCTACGGGACCATGCCGGCGGAGATGGTCCGCCTCGGCTTCAAGCTCCTCAAGCCGACCATGGACTTCTCCACGCTGACCAACCTCTGGTGGAACGCGTGGAACGACCAATACGTGGCGGGGTTCAAGGCCCTGAACAAGTGGGCCAACGACTACGTCCCCCTCCCGGGCGAGTTCTTCCGGCAGTGGGTGAAGGATTTCTACCAGGACAACAAACTCCTCCGGGGCGAACTCGTCCTCGGCGGGCGCCGGGTGGACCTGGCGAACATCCGCTGCCCCGTCCTGGTCGTCGGGGCCCGGGAGGACAACATATGCCCCCCCGCCTGCGCCCGCGCCCTCCTCGATGCCGTCTCCAGCCAGGACAAAGAGTACGTGGAACTGCCGGGAGGGCACATCTCCCTGGTGGCCGGACGGCAGGCCGCGAACAACCTCTGGCCCCGGGTCAGCCACTGGCTGGCCCAGCGCTCCCGGGGCTGAGACGCAGGAGGCAGCGATGGCTGCACCGCAGACCCCCGAAGAGATCACCCGCATGTGGAAGGACGCCATGGCCAAGGGCGCGGAGACCTGGGCGAAGATACTCGGCCAGGGGCAGCGGCCGGACATCTACCAGTTCTGGCGTCCCTTCTTCGACCAGGGGATGGAAGCCTGGTCCCGGCTTCTCGGCCAGGGGGCGAGTCCGAATGTTCTGCAGGAGTGGAAGAAATTCCAGGACGAGTGGGTCGAGGCCTGGGCCAAGGTCATGACCCAGGCGATGGGGACGGACACCTTCGCCGCCGCGCTGGGCAAACACCTGGACCAGCACCTGAGCGCGGTGGGACCCGTGCGCAAGCAGATGACCGAGGCCGGGGAGGAGTACCTCCGGGCCCTGAACCTCCCCTCGCGCCGGCAGGTGGCGGACGTGGCCGAGCTGGTCGTCTCCCTCGAGAGCCGGATCGAGGCGCTCGAGGAGAAGATCGAGGCGTTGCTCTCCCGCCAGCGTTCGGCCGGGGACTGACCCCCGCGAGCGGGCTCCGCCGGGCCCTCAGTCGCGGATCCCCTCGACCCCCTCCCCGTCCTGCAGCAAGAAGGTCCCGAGACAGGTCGCGACGAGGGTCCCGCCGCCGTCCTCGATCTTCCCCTCGCCCGTCGCGAGCCTCCGCCCCACCCGCACCGCCCGCCCCCGGCAGACCAGGTCGCTCCCCCGACTCGCGGCCAGGAAAGACATCGTGAGGTCCACCGTCACCAGGGCCGTGCGCGCCGGCAGTTGGGAGAAGATGGCGAAGGCGGTCCCCACGTCCCCCAGGGCCATGAGGGCCCCGCCGTGCACCGACCCGCTCAGGTTCGCCAGGCCCTCGTGCCAGCGGAGGCGGACCTCCGATGTCCCCTCGCTGAAGCGCAGGACCTCGAGGCCGAGCAACCGGTAGAAGGGACAGTCGCGGAGCGCGGCCTGGTGGACCATGGGGGCTCCCGGGGTGAAGGTCAGGGGAGGAGGCGGGCGGCCGCGCCGGCCGCCTTGAGCCCGCTCCCGGTGAGGGGGACGACGATGCGCTCGCCGGCCCGGCAGAGGCCCGCCGCGACCGCTGCGCTCAGGCCGGCCAGGGGGACGGCCGCCGTGGGCTCCACGTAGAGGCCCGCCGCGGCCGCGCGGCGCCACGCCGCCGCGATGGCCTCCTCCGGGACGGCCAGGACCGCGCCCCGCGTCTCCCGGACGGCCCGGAGCATCTGCGGGAGGCGGACGGGGGCGGCGATCGCGATGCCCTCGGCCATCGTCTGCGCCGGCGGCTCCGGCTCCCGGCCGGCCCACCCGGCAGCGAGGGGAGCGCAGCGCGCGGCCTGGACGGCGATCAGGCGGGGGGCCCGGGTCAGATAGCCCCACCGGACCAGGTCCCCGAACCCCCACCAGCAGCCGAGGAGGAGCGTCCCGTGCCCCGCCGGCAGGACGACGGCGTCCGGCGCCTCCCCCCCGAGTTGCTCCCACACCTCGTAGGCGAAGGTCCGGGTCCCGGCGAAGAAGGCCGGGTGCCAGACGTGGCTCGCGTAGAAGGCCGACCGGGCCGCCTCCTGGGCGGCCGCGGCCGCCGCCTCCCGCCCGCCGGGCACCGCCCGGACGACGGCGCCGTACGCCCGGGCCTGGGTGAGTTTGTCCAGGGAGGCTCCGGCGGGCACGAACAATTCACAGGTGAGCCCGGCCGCGGCGGCGTAGGCGGCGACGGCGGCCGCGGCATTGCCCGACGAGTCCTCGACGACCCGCCGGACCCCGAGGCGGCGCGCCAGACTCAGGAGGACGGTCGCTCCCCGGTCCTTGAAGGAGCCGGTGGGCATCAGGAACTCGAGCTTGCAGAGGACCGGCGTCCCGTCCCACCCGAGGGGCAGGAGCGGGGTCATTCCCTCCCCGAGGCTCACGGCCGCGTCGGGGCCGGGGAGGGGAAAGGCCTCCCAGTAGCGCCACAGCCCGGGCGGGCGTCGCTCGAGCGCCGCGCGCGGGAAGGGCCGGTCCTCCCTCGACTCGAACGGTCCGCCGCAGGCACACCGCCAGTGCCCGTCGCCGAACGCCGCGACGCGGCCGCAGGCTGCGCACGTGAGGTCGGCCATGGGGGATCGAAGGTGGGTGGCGCGGCTAGTACCGCCGGAGGGTCGGGTCCACCTGGCGGGCCCAGGCTTCGATCCCCCCGCGGAGGTTGACGGCCTTCTGGAAACCGAGCCGGCGCAGGTACTCGACCACCATGGCGCTCCGCTGCCCCACGTGACAGTACACGACTACTTCGTCCTCCGGCTCCAGCTCCAGGTACCGGGCCGGGATCTCTCCCATCGGGATGTGGCGCGCCTCCGCGAGGCGGCAGAGATTCCACTCCCACGGTTCCCGGACGTCCACGAGGGTCACCCGGGCCCCCGAGTCCAGCCTCGCCTTGAGTTCCTCCGCCGTGATCTCCATCGCTTCCCCCACCCCCTTCAGTACCCCAGGACCCCGAGCCCCCGCAGCAACATGTAACTCCCCCCAAGCAGGAGGAGCCCCACCAGCGCCTGCTTGAGGCGCCACTCCGAAACCCACATGATCCCCCAGGCCCCCCCGCGGGCCCCGGCGATCCCGGCCAGGACCAAGGGGACGGCCCGCCCGAAATCCAGGTTCCCCAGGCGGTAGTGGGTCACCACGCCGGCGAGGGCCGGCGCGACGATGGCCACCAGGGAACTCCCGATCGCCACGGGGACCGGAATGTCCATCAGGAGGACCAGCGCGGGCACCAGCAGCCAGCCTCCCCCCAGTCCCAGGAGCCCCGCGATGAACCCGATCGCGCCCCCGAGGAGGACCCCGCGGAGCAGATTGACCGGGAAGAGGTGCTCGGTCCCCCCGTACCGGTGCCGACGCCACACAATATACGCCCCCGTGCGCCCCCGGGGGGGCCCGGGCGCCGGCACGCCCGGGCGCGACTCGCGCCGGAAGAAGAGCCCCGCGCACGCGGCGAAGGCGAGGCCCGCGAAGGTCACCTCCAGGAAGGCGACCGGGACGTGGCTCGCGGCCAGCGAGCCGAGCGGAGCGGTCGGGACGGCGCCGGCGGCGACGGTGGCGGCGAGGACCCAGTCCACGGTGTCTTGGCGGATGTGCCCCCAGGCGCCTGGGACCGCGACGAACACGACGTAGAGGAGGGTCACCCCCACCGCCTCCGGGATGGGGATCCGCACGGCGCTCAGGAGGGGGATCAGGATGAAGCCGCCGCCGACCCCGAGGAGGCCCGAGAGGAGGCCG
>JACPAU010000131.1 GCA_016180705.1 Candidatus Methylomirabilota bacterium | reverse complement strand
ACGCCCTAGGTGACGGGGATGCCGAACTCGCTGAGGAGCTGGGCGAACCGCTGCCCGTTGATCAGTTCGACGGGAGGTCCTTCGAGGCGCTTGGCGACCTCCTCGGCGAAGTAGCCGGTCGTGATGAGGATCCCCTTGGTGGCGCGCTCTCCCTTCACCGTGTCCGCCAGCGCCGTAACGCGGGACGGGTGGACCGGTTCGTCCGCCTCCGCCAGGATGCAGTGGACCAGGTAGTCGCCCCCGGTGACGGGCTGGGGGTTCACGGCCTGGATGTCCAGCTCCCGCTCGGAGGGACGGCTCACCCGGTCCACCACCAGCCCCATCTCCTCGAGGAGCTTCAGGCAGAGGCGCTCGAACTGGGGCATGGCGAGCCCGCCGATCCCCGCCGGGGGCGCCCCCCGGTCCCGGTAGAAGTCCTTCTCCATGACCACCGGGGTCCGGCGGGACGAGAAGAGGATGAGGCCGATCAGGACGAAGCCGAGGAGGACGGCCACCGCGACCAGGGTGAACATGGGCGGCCTACTTGATCATCTCGTCGTAGATCTCGTCCTCCCGTCCCTCCTTGATGAGGCGGTCGGTCCGGAAGGCCTGGACGAGGGACACGTAGAGGAAGAACAGGACGGCGAGGAGGAGCGCCACGATCGGGATGTTGTCCGGGACGCTGATGATCGCCCACAGGTTTTGCATGGGGGTCCTCCGGCGGGATGCGGCATTCTACCGTCGGTCTCCGGGAAAAGGCAAGGGGGAGATCAACCCCGGGTTTCCCGTTGACGGGTCGGGGGGCGGGCCCTAGGCTAGATCGTGGGCCTCGCCACGCCCCGGCCCGGGCGGGTGTGGCGGCCGGCCCGGAGGTGCCATGAGCGGGCATCGCATCCTCATCCTCGGGGCGGGCTTCGGCGGGCTCTTCACGGCCCTGGAGCTCACGCGGCGGCTCCGGCGGGAGGAGGGGGTGGAGATCGTCCTCCTCGACGCGCGGAACTTCCACCTGTTCTCCCCCCTGCTCCACGAGGTCACGTCGGGGAGCGTCGAGCCCCGCCACGTGGTCTGGCCGATCCGCTCCATCCGGCGGCGCCGGCCCCTGACCTTCGAGCGGCGGGCGGTGCGGTCCATCGCGCTGGACCGCCGGCGGGTCCTGACCGACCGGGGGGAGGCGGCGTACGACTCCCTGGTGATCGCCCTGGGAAGCACGACGAACTACTTCGGCGCCCGCGGGGCGGCGGAGAAGGCGTTCAGCTTCAAGAGCCTCCACGACGCGGTCCGGCTTCGGAATCACCTCCTGGAAATGTACGAGCAGGCCGACCTGGAACGGGATCCGGAGCGGCGCCGGCGGCTGCTCACCTTCGTCCTGGTGGGAGCCGGCTGCACGGGGGTGGAGCTGGCGACCGAACTCTGGGACCTGATCCGCGGCCCGCTGGCCCGCTCCTACCCGCGGGTTGATCCGGGGGAGGGGCGGGTCGTGATCCTCGAGGCCACCCAGCGCGTCATCCCCTGCGTGAGCGACCGCCTCGCCGCCCTGGGTCTGGAGAAGCTCCGGGCCAAGGGGATCGAGGTCCGCCTGCAGGCGCCGGCGGTGGCGGTGCGCGACGAGGGGGTCGAGCTGGGCGACGCGGAGGTGCTCCCGACCGCCACCGTGATCTGGACGGCCGGGGTGAAGGCGAATCCGGTCGTGGAGGCCCTCCCGGTGGAGCGGGACAAGCTCGGCCGCGTGGTGGTGGACGAGCACCTCCAGGTCCCGCCCTTCCCGGGCGTGTTCGCCATCGGGGATGCCGCGCACTGTTGGGATCCGGGACTCCAGGCGCCCCTGCCGCCGACGGGCCAGGTGGCCGTCCAGCAAGCCCGCGCGGTCGCCCGGAACATCGCGCGGGAGCTCCAGGGGAAGCCCAAGGAGCCCTTCCGCTACCGCCACCAGGGGGACCTGGTCTCACTCGGGACGGGGGACGGGGTGGGGGAGATCGCCGGGCTGGCCTTCTCCGGCCTGCCGGCCTGGCTCCTGTGGCGGTCGGTCTTCCTCGCCAAGTTGATCGGGTGGAAGAATCGGGTGCGCGTCGCCCTGGACTGGGTCATCGCCGCCTTTTTCCCCCGGGATCTCGCCAGGTTGGAGTGGTGAGGGCCAACCGGGGGCGGCGGCCGTCGACGAGGTCGCTGGCCGCCCGGCAGGGCGGATCGGGGCGGCCCACGCAGCCGCGCTGGACGGCCGTGGAGCTGGCGTGATAGTATACTAAAACGGTCGACAAAGTCGGGGAGGAGCAATTCCTCATCCTGCCTCGAGCGGAGGCTGAGTTAAGGAGGACGCGGCCAACCCCATCCTGAACGGCTTCTGTAAGCGGGTCCTCCGGGAACCGCCCAGGAAGTTCGCGGTGGAGGCCCGGAGGCGCCTCAGCGTCAGCCTGAAAGGGAGCGTCGGGCAGGCCCTGCCGGCGTTTGCTTTCGCACACCACAAGGGAGAGGCATGCTCGAGATCAAGAACCTCCACGTGAAAGTGGGGAACCACGAGATCCTGAAGGGCGTGGACCTGACGGTCCGTACCGGCGAGGTCCACTCGATCATGGGCCCGAACGGCTCGGGCAAAAGCACGCTGGCGCAGGTGCTGGCCGGCCGGGAGACCTACGAAGTCACCGCGGGCAAGGTGACCTACGACGGGAAGAACCTGCTGGAGATGGCGCCGGAGGACCGGGCCCGCGAGGGGGTCTTCATGGCCTTCCAGTACCCGGTGGAGATCCCCGGCGTCAGCAGCGCCTACTTCCTCAAGGCCGGGCTCAACGCCATCCGGAAGCACCGCGGGCTCGAGGAGCTCGATGCCGTGGACTTCCTGGAGCTGGTCAAGGAGAAGATCAAGCTCCTCGAGGTGGACGAGCGCCTGCTGCACCGCTCGGTCAACGAGGGCTTCTCGGGCGGGGAGAAGAAGCGCAACGAGATCTTCCAGATGCTGGTCCTCGAACCGCGGCTCGCCATCATGGACGAGACCGATTCGGGCCTCGACATCGACGCCCTGAAGACCGTCGCCCGGGGCGTCAACGCGCTCCGGAGCCCGGACCGGGCGATCCTGGTCATCACCCACTACCAACGGATGCTCAACTACATCGTCCCTGACGCCGTGCACGTGCTCGTGGACGGCCGGATCGTCAAGTCGGGCGGCAAGGAGCTGGCGCACGAGCTGGAGGCGAAGGGGTACGGCTGGGTGGAGGCCCAGGCCCGGGCCGCCGCGCCCGCGAAGGCGTAGCCGGAGGAGTCGAGCCCGTGAACGCGGTGGCGCAGCAGACGAACCTGTACCTGGAGGCCTTCGCGCAGTTCGAGAAGGCGACCGCCGGGGACGGCGGGGCCTGGCTCCACCCGATCCGCCGGGCGGCGATCGCCCGTTTTGCCGACCTGGGGTTCCCGACGCCCCGCGACGAGGACTGGCGGTTCACCAACGTGGCCCCGATCGCCGGGACTGCCTTCCGCCTCGCCGGGGAGGGGGGGGCGGTGCCGGGGCCGGAGGCGCTGACGCCCTTCGCCTTCGCGGGCATCGCCTGCCACCGGCTCGTCTTCGTGAACGGCCGCTATGTCCCCGGGCTGTCCGCCCCGGGATCCCTCCCGGCGGGCGTGAGGGTCGGCAGCCTCGCCGAAGCGCTGCGTGCCGACCGAGGCCTGCTCGAGCCGCACCTGACCCGGTACGCCGACTACCACCACGACGCCTTCTCCGCCCTCAACACCGCGTTCCTGGCGGACGGGGCGTTCGTCCGCATCCCCCGGGGGCAGGTCGTCGAGGCCCCGATCCACCTCCTGTACGTCTCCACGGGGGCGAAGGTACCGCTCGTGACCCACCCGCGCAACCTGCTCGTGGCGGACGAGGACAGCCAGGCGACGATCGTGGAGGACTACGTCTCGCTCGGAGAGGGCGTGGCCTTCTCGAACGTGGTCACGGAGCTGGTGGTCGGGGAGAGCGCCGTGGTGAGCCACTACCTGATCGAGCGGGAGGGCCGGCAGGCGTTCAACGTCTCGACCCTCCGGAGCCAGCAGGGGCGGAGCAGCAGCGTCGCCTCCCACACGGTGCTGCTGGGCGGCGCGCTGGTGCGGAACAACGTCCACCCGGTCCTGGCCGGGGAGGGGGGCGACTGCCTGGTCAACGGGCTGTACCTGGCGACCGGCCGCCAGCACATGGACAACTACATGAAGGTCGAGCACATGGGCCCGCACTGCGGCAGCCGCCAGTTCTACCACGGCATCCTGGACGGCCAGTCCCGGGGCGTCTTCCACGGGCGGATCATCGTCCACAAGGGTGCCCAGAAGACCGACGCCAAGCAGACCAACCGGAACCTGCTCCTCTCGGAGCAGGCGCAGATCGACACCAAGCCACAGCTCGAGATCTACGCCGACGACGTGAAGTGCACCCACGGGGCGACCATCGGCCAGATCAACCCGGAGGCGATCTTTTACCTGCGCTCGCGCGGCATCGCCGAGGCCGCGGCCCGCGCGCTCCTCCTCTTTGCCTTCGCCGGCGAGAGCCTGCAGCGGATGAAGGTCGAGCCGATCCGCGAGCACCTCGAAAGGCTCGTGAGACGGTGGCTGCCCCACGGAGACGTGTTGGAGGACGCCCGATGACCACCATCGGCCATCCCATCGCAGAGACAGTCCGCCAGGATCCAGCCATCCCGTTCGACGTGGAGCGGGTCCGCCAGGACTTCCCGATCCTCCGGGAGCGGGCCCACGGGAAGCCCCTCGTCTACCTCGACAACGCCGCCACCAGCCAGAAGCCGCAGGTGGTGATCGACACCCTCACCCGGTACTACCGGGCGGAGAACGCCAACATCCACCGGGGGATCCACTACCTGAGCGAGCGGGCGACGGAGGCCTACGAAGGGGCGCGGGCCGCGGTGGCCCGCTTCCTGAACGCCGCCGAGCCCCGGGAGATCGTCTTCGTCCGCAGCACGACCGAAGCGGTCAACCTGGTGGCCCAGAGCTACGCCCGGCCGCGCCTGCAGCCGGGGGACGAGGTCGTGATCTCCGCCATGGAGCACCACTCCAACATCGTCCCCTGGCAGATCGTCTGCGAGCAGACGGGGGCGGTTTTGCGCGTCGTGCCGATCAACGACGCGGGGGAGCTGGTCCTGGAGGAGTACGAGCGGCTGCTGGGCCCCCGGACGAGGTTCGTCGCGATGGTCCACGTCTCGAACGCGCTCGGGACCATCACCCCGGTCCGGCGGATCGTCGAGCTGGCCCACGGCCGCGGCGTCCCCGTCCTCCTGGACGGGGCCCAGGCGGCGCCCCGCCTTCCTGTGGACGTCCGCGCGCTGGACTGCGATTTCTACGCCTTCTCGGGGCACAAGGCCTACGGCCCCACCGGGATCGGCGTCCTGTACGGCAAGGCCCCCCTTCTCGAGGCCATGCCGCCGTACCAGGGCGGCGGGGACATGATCCTCTCGGTGAGCTTCGAGAAGACCCTCTACAACGTGATCCCGTTCAAGTTCGAGGCCGGGACCCCGCACATCGCCGGCGGCATCGGCCTCGGCGCCGCGATCGGGTACCTGACCGGCATCGGCCTGGAACGGATCGCCGCGTACGAGCACGGGTTGCTGGCCTACGCGACGGAGCGCGTGGGCGCGGTCCCGGGGATCCGCCTCATCGGCACGGCGAAGGAGAAGACGGGGATCCTCTCCTTCGTGGTGAAGGGCGTCCACGCGCACGACGTCGGCACCATCCTCGACCAGGAGGGCATCGCGATCCGGACGGGCCATCACTGCGCCCAGCCGGTGCTCCAGCGGTTCGGCGTGCCGGCCACCGCCCGGGCGTCCCTGGCCTTCTACAACACCCGGGCGGAGATCGATGCCCTCGTGGCGGGGCTCCACAAGGTCCGGGAGACGTTCGCCTGATGTCGGACCTCCGCGAGCTCTACCAGCAGGTGATCCTCGACCACAACAAGAACCCGCGCAACTTTCGCCGGCTCGAGGGGGCGAACCGGACGGCGGAGGGCCACAACCCGCTGTGCGGCGACCAGATCACCCTCTACGTCCAGATCCAGGACGACGTGATCGGCGACATCGGCTTTCAGGGCTCGGGCTGTGCGATCTCCCGGGCGGCAGCCTCCCTGATGACGAGCAGCGTGAAGGGCAAGACGCGGGCAGAAGCCGAGGACCTCTTCCACGCCTTCCACAAGATGGTTACCACGGAGAGGGAGGCGGCCGGGGACCCGCGCGCGCTCGGGAAGCTGGCGGCCTTTTCCGGGGTGCGGGAGTTCCCCATCCGGGTCAAGTGCGCGACGCTCCCCTGGCACACCCTGCGGGCGGCATTGGAGGGGAAGGGGCAGAAGGTTTCCACGGAATAGGCCGCGCGGCCGGTACGGAGTCCCCATGGACATCACGAACATGAACAGCGCGCACCTGGAGGCCCAGGTGCTCGAGGTCCTCCGGACCTGCTACGATCCGGAGATCCCCGTGAACATCTACGAGCTCGGCCTCATCTACGAGGTCAAGGTGGAACCTTCCGGGGCGGTGGGCGTCCGGATGACCCTCACCTCGCCCAACTGCCCGGCGGCCGGCTCCCTGCCGGGCGAGGTGCGGGACAAGGTCCAGGCCGTCCCCGGCGTGACGGACGTGCAGGTGGACGTGGTGTGGGAGCCGCCCTGGGACCCGAGCCGGATGTCCGAGGCGGCGAAGCTGGAACTGGGCATGCTGTGAGGAGTACCTCCGGGCCCACCCTCCTCTCCCGCCGGCACGACGCGCACCACTAATACAAACGGCAGAACGAAAGTGACACCGTCCGGGTCCTGGCGCCGGCGCCGCCCCGGCCCCCGGCCCCGTCCGCATTCCGCCTCCCTTCCTCCCGAGCCTCTTGGGGTCCCGGCAAAGATTCTCCTTGACAGGGCCGTGTACGTGACCTAGGGTCATACATGAGTATAGGTCACTTATGGAGACCCTGATGTCACTCCCCGCCCCTGCTGGTCGGACGCGTGCCCCCGGCCCGGGTCGCCGCGCCCGCCGCCGGGCCGAGACCCGCGCCCGGATTCTCCGGGCGGCCCTCGGCCTCTTCGCCCGGCAGGGGGTCTTCGCCACCACGGTCGAGCAGATCACCGAGGCCGCCGACGTGGGGAAGGGCACGTTCTTCAACTACTTCCCCAGCAAGGAGCACGTCCTGGCCGGTTTCGGCGAGATGCAGCTGGCGAAGGTGCAGGCGGCCGTGGCCGCGCCCCGCGCGGGAGAGGTGCCGGTGCGGGACGCGCTGCGCCGGCTCATGTCCGCCCTGGCGGAGGAGCCGGGGCGGAGCCCGACGCTGGTGCGGAGCCTGTTGGTCGCCAACCTGTCCAGGGAGCCGGTCCGCCAGGTGATGCGGCGCAACCTGGGGCGCGGCCGGCGGCTGCTCGCGCGCCTGCTCGCCTACGGGCAGGATCGGGGGGAGGTGCGCCGCGACCGCGACCCGGCCGAGCTGGCGCGCCTGTTCCAGCAGGCCTTCTTCGGCGCCATCCTCCTGTGGGTCCTGCACCCGCCCTCCCGGCTGGACGGGCGGCTGGATGCGACCTTCGACCTGTTCTGGTCCGGCATCGCCGCCAGGAGGACCCGCGCATGAAGTGGAGATGGCTCGCCGCGCTGGCGGCGGTCACCGCGGTGGCGGCAGTTGTGGGGATCTACCTGGGGGCCTTCGGCCGCGACGGGGGACTGGAGGGCTCGGGGACGGTCGAGGCCCGCAACATCTCCGTGGGGTCGAAGGTCGGCGGGCGCGTCCTCGCGGTGCACGTCCGGGAGGGGGACCAGGTGGCGGCCGGGGACCCCCTGGTGACCTTCGAGGACGAGGAGCTGCTGGCAGTGGTGGAGCAGGCGCGGGCGGCCGTGGCGGAGGCCCGGGCAAACCTCCAGAAGCTGGAGCGCGGCTACCGACCGGAGGAGATCGCGGAAGCCCGCGCGAACGCCGCCCGGGCGCGGGCCGAACTGGAAGAGGCCAGGACCGGCTACCGGCAGGAGCAGGTCGCGCAGGCCCGGGCCGACGTGGAGCGGGCGCAGGCCGACGCGGTCAACGCCGAGCGCACGTACCGGCGGGCGGAGCAGCTGGCAGCCGAGGGGGCGGTCTCGCGGCAGGAACGGGACGACGCCGAGGCCATCTGGAAAATGGCGGTCGCGCGGCTCCAGAGCGCCGAGCAGCGGTTCACCGAGTTGGAGCGCGGCTTCCGCGTCGAAGAGGTGGCGGCGGCGCAGGCGCGCTACGACCAGGCCGAGGCGGTGCGCGAGCGGATCGAGCGCGGCTTCCGGGTCGAGGAGGTGGCGGCGGCGCGGGCGGAGGTGGCCCGAACGGAGGGGGCGCTACGCGAGGCGCAGGCCCGCCACCGCGAGCGGCAGGTTCTGGCCCCCGCGCCCGCGGTGGTGGAGGTGCTGGATGTCCGCCCGGGGGACCTGCTTCCGCCCAACACCCCCGTGGCGACGCTGCTCGAGCGGGACCAGCTCTACGTCCGCATCTACATCCCGGAGACCCGCATCGGCCGCGTGCGCCTGGGGCAGCGGGCCGAGGTGCGGGTGGACTCCTTCCCGGACCAGGTCTTCCCCGCCGAGGTCGAGCAGATCAACCAGAAGGCGGAGTTCCTCCCCCGCAACGTCCAGACGCGGGAGGAGCGCATCCATCAGGTCTTCGGCGTGAAGCTGCGCCTTCATGACCGGGAGCAGCGCATCCGGGCCGGCATGGCCGCGGACGTGAGACTCCTCGAGCCCTGAGATGGCTGCCATCCGGACCGAGAACCTGACCCGCCGCTTCGGCGACTTCACCGCCGTGGATCGGGTGAACCTGCGCGTGGAGCCGGGGGAGGTCTTCGGCTTCCTGGGGCCCAACGGCAGCGGCAAGACCACGGTCATCAAGATGCTGACCGGCCTCCTGCCCATCACCGCGGGCGACGCCTGGGTGGACGGGCTGGACGTGCGCACGGACGCCGAGCGGGTCCGCGAGCGGATCGGCTACATGTCGCAACAGTTCAGCCTCTACGACGACCTGACGGTGGCCGAGAACCTCCAGTTCTATGGGCGGATCTACGGCCTCACGCCTGCTCGCCTGCGCGAGCGGCTGGAGGCTGTGGCCGCCCTCAACGGGCTCTCGCCCTTCCTCGGACGGCAGGCCGGCAAGCTCTCCGGGGGTTTCAAGCAGCGCCTGGCACTGGCCTGCGCCATGCTCCACGAACCCAAGATCCTCTTCCTGGACGAACCGACCGCCGGGATCGACCCGGTGGCCCGGCGCGAACTCTGGGACCTGCTCTTCGAGCTGTCGGGGCAGGGGATCACCTTCTTTGTCACCACGCACTACATGGACGAGGCCGAGCGTTGCAGCCATGTGGCCTACATCTACTTCTCGCGGCTGATCGCCGACGGGACGCCGGATGCGCTGAAGGCCCTGCCCGAGGTCAACCGGCCCGGGACGCGTCGGCTGGAGATCACCGCTCCGGCGCTCACCCGGGCGCTGCGGCTGGCGCGGGAGGTGCCGGGGATCCGCAGCGCCACGATCTTCGGCCAGGCGATCCACGCCCTGGTGGACGAGGCCCTGGACCCGGCCAGGCTCGAGTCCGAGCTGGCGCGGCGGGGGGTCGCGATCGCCGGGATCCGTCCCCTGGCCCCCAGCCTCGAGGACGTCTTCGTGGAGCTGAGCACCAGGCGCCAGGCGGAGCGGGAGGAGGCCCATGCGTGACCTGCTCCGGGGATTCGGCGCCGTCCTCTATAAGGAAGCCCTCCACATCCGTCGCGACACGATGGCGCTGCTCTTCGCGCTCATCGTCCCGATCCTCCAGCTGGTCATCCTGGGCTTCGCGATCGACACCAACGTTCGCCAGATCAAGACGGTGGTCTACGACGAGGACGGGCGGCGGGAGGGGCGGGAACTGGTGGACCGGCTGCGCAATACCGACACCTTCCGGGTGGTGGGTTACGTTCGCTCGGATCGCGAGTTGAACGAGGCGATCGTCGGGGGGTCGGCGCGGGTGGGGGTGAAGATCCCGGTGGACTACTCGGACCGGCTGCTCGACCGCGGGACCGCCCAGGTGCTCGTCCTGATCGACGGGTCCGACTCCTCGGTGGCGGCGCAGGCCCTGAACGTCTCCGGTGCCATCGGCCTGGACGAGTCGCTCCGGCGCCTGCTGCCGCCGGGGGAGCGCCTGCCGGTGGAGGTCCGGCCCAAGCTCCTCTTCAACCCGGACTCACGCTCGCCGAACTTCTTCCTGCCGGGACTGATGGCCGTGCTGCTCTTGTTCGTCACCACCTTTCTCACCGCCTTCTCCATCGTTCGGGAGAGGGAACGGGGGACGCTCGAGCAACTGTTCGTGACGCCGGTCCGCCCGCTGGGCCTTGTGCTGGGGAAGATCGTGCCCTACCTGGGGATCGGGTTCCTGGAGCTGTGCGCCATCGTGTTCTTCATGCGGACCGTCTTCCAGGTCCCGATCCACGGGAACGTTCTGCTGCTCCTGGCGCTGTCCGTCCCGTACCTGTTCGTGGCGCTCTCCCTGGGCATGTTGATTTCCACGAAGGCCCGCTCCCAGGCGGAGGCGATGCAGCTCGCGCTCATGACGATGCTCCCCACCATCTTTTTCTCCGGGTACATCTTCCCGAGGGAGACCATGCCCCTGCCCTTCTACCTGCTGAGCTTCGGGGTGCCCGCGACCTACTTCGTCAACATCACGCGGGGCATCATCCTGCGCGGGGCCGGGCTCGTGCACCTGTGGCCGGACGCGCTGGTGCTGGTGGGGATGGGGCTCCTGCTCCTGCTGCTGGCCGCCAAGCGCTTCGGGAAGAAGGTCATCGCGGCCTAATACGAACGGCGGAATGAACGTGACACCGTCCGGGTCCTGGCGCCGCCCCGGCCCCCGGCCCCCCTGGGGAACCCTCCCGTGGTTCCCCCCATCGGCCAAGAGCCGATGGGCCCCCCCTCCGCTACGGGGGCCCGGGG
>JACPAU010000130.1 GCA_016180705.1 Candidatus Methylomirabilota bacterium | reverse complement strand
GAGGGGTTCATCCCCCCGATCCTGGACCAGAGCCTGTTGGACGGGAAGATCATGGTGGACTCCCGGACGGCGTTCGTCATGACCAAGGAACTGACCCGCCGGGAGGCGATCTTCGCCGGGGTCTCCTCGGGGGCGGTCCTGTACTGCGCGATCCGCACCGCCCTGAGGATGGACCGGGGGAACATCGTCTGCGTCTTCTGCGACGGCGGCTGGAAGTACATGAGCCTCGGGATCTGGCAGAAGGAAGTGGGGGAGTACGAGGAGGGGATCCAGGCGCATGTCTGGTGGTAGGGCGGAGGATGGTTGATCGGGTTGCCGGAAGCTGGTGAGGGAAGCGTTTTTTTTTGGTAGCAAATCCCGACTATCTCAATTGAGGTTATTAACAGGAGGTCGGCGGTGGAAAAGCAGCGGCGCAGCTCGGCGGTCCTGCTAGTCGCAGCCCTCATCCTTGGCCTCGTCGCTCTCAGATCCCCGGCGGGCGCTGGCGAGAAGGACAAGGTCTCGGTCGGCGTGGCGCTCCCTCCGCACGCCGCCGGCCACACCCCCCAAAAGCTCGACTTAGCCTTTTGCAGCCAGCTGCTCTGCGTTATTCCCTTCGAGGTGGCCCGGGCCAAGGGCTTCTTCGCCGAGGAGGGGCTGGACGTCCAGCTCGTGTACATGAAAGGTGGGCCGCCGGCGGTCACGGCCCTGCAGGGCAAGAGCGTGGACTTCATCGGGACGACGATGGACCTGGTGGTGAAGAGCACGGCGGGCGGGAAGCAGATCGTGATGGTCGCCTCGACCGCCCGCCTCCCCTTCTTCGCCCTGGTAGCCGCACCGGGGGAGGCAGGCCGGATCACCGGCCCGGAGCACCTGGTCGGAAAGAAGGTGGGGGTAGGCAACCTGGGGGCGACCGATCATCTCTTGGTTCAGCTCTTCCTCCGGAAGAGCGGCATCGATCCCGAAAAGGTCTCATTCGTGGCGCTAGGCCCGAACATCCTCCAGACCCTGGTCAACGGACAGGTCGAGGCCGCCATGGTGCAGGAGCCAGCCCTCACCCTCGCGACCCGGAAGGGTGGGCGGCTCCTGGTCAACTTCATGGATCAGCACCAGGCGCAGAGCGTTCTCGGCGGCCCGTACCAGTTCATGGGGCTCATCACCCGCCCGGACGTGATCGCCCAGAACCCCTCCCTCGTCCAGCGAATGAGCAACGCCATCGTGAAGGCCAACCGCTTCATCAGCAGGGAGCCGGGTCCCGCCATCGCGTCGCTCGTGCCGGAATCCCTCCTGGTGGGAGGTGACCCGGCGCTGATGGGCGAGATCCTGGACCAGTTCAAAGGGCACCTCTACCCCGCGGATGGGAGGATCCAGGCCGAGGACGTGGCCCGCGTGGTGGAGGCCCAGCGAGCCTCCGGGCTCCTGCCCAAGACGGGCGCGCCCGGCCTCTCCCTCCTCTTCACGAACGAGTTCGTCGAACGGAGCCGATGACCACGGTTTCCCTGCAGCAGGTCTCGAAGGTCTTCCCCGGGACGGACGGCTCCCCCCTCCCGGTGCTGGAAGGAACCACCCTGGAGGTCCCACCCGGGAGCTTCACGGCCATTGTGGGACCCAGCGGGTGCGGGAAGTCGACCCTCCTCCGCCTGGTGGCCGGGTTAAGCTCCCCCTCGGGCGGCACCGTTGCCATCAACGGGGCGCTCGTCCGCGGGGTGCAGAACACGATCGGCTTCCTCTTCCAGCACGATGCCCTGCTGCCCTGGAAGACGACCTTCGACAATGTGGCCCTGGGGCTGCGGTTCCGCGGGTTCCGGGAGGAGGAGGTGCGCGACCGCTGCCAGGACTGGATCGCTCGGGTGGGGCTGAAGGGGTTCGAGCGCCACTACCCCGCGCAACTCTCGGGCGGCATGCGGAAGCGGGCGGCCCTGGCCCAGATGCTGGTGTGCGATCCGGACCTCCTGCTCATGGACGAGCCCTTTGCCTCCCTCGGCGCCCAGACCCGGGTCCTCCTTCAGCAGGATCTCCTCCTGCTCTGCGGCGGGGGGACGAAGACCATCCTGTTCGTCACGCATGACCTGGAGGAGGCCGTGGCCCTGGCGGACACCATCGTGGTGATGCGGGCGGGTCCCCGGAGCGGGGTGAAGGCGACCTACCCCACCGGTCTGCCGCGGCCCCGGGACGTGCTCCAGGTCAAGAGTCATCCACGGTTCGCCACGCTCTGCCGGACGGTGTGGCGCGACCTGGCCGAGGAGGTCACGAAGATCTATGGTGACCGAGACGCCATCCCTTCCTGGACCATCTAGGAGCGGCCCCTCGGCCCGGCTCCTCGCCGGCCTCCGCCTCCTCCTGGGAGCCATTGCCCTCGGGCTCTGGGAGGTGAGTGCCCGACAGGGGTGGGTGGACCCGTTCTTCTTCAGCGCCCCCTCGGATGTGGGCCGGACCCTCTGGACCCTCGTAAGCACCGCGGGCCTGTACCCGCACCTCCTGGCGACGGTGCAGGAGGCCCTCAGCGGCCTGGCCCTGGGCTTCGTGGCGGGGGCTGCCCTGGGCTGGGGGCTCGCCCAGCACCGTCTCCTGGGGGAGCTGATCGAGCCAGTCATGGTCCTCCTCAACGCCATTCCGCGGATCATCCTGGCCCCCCTCTTCATCATGTGGTTCGGCATCGGGATGGGCTCCAAGGTAGCCCTCAGCTTCGTCCTGGTGTTCGTCGTCGTCTTCTTCGCGGTCTACACCGGCATCCGGGAGGTGGACAGCCGCCTGGTGGACGGGGTGCTAATCCTCGGCGCGACCCGCCGGGACCTCCTGCTCCACGTCCACATCCCCGCCATCGCCGCCTGGGTGTTCGGCAGCCTGCGGGTGACGGTCGGCTTCGCTTTCACCGGGGCGGTAGTCGGGGAATTCATCGCGGCGAGCCGGGGGCTAGGATACCTCCTGAACTTCGCGCAGAACACCTTCAACGCCAGCCTCATGATGGCAAGCCTCGTCATCATCGTGGGATTCATCCTGCTGATCTTCGGGGGCCTCAAGGTGGTAGAGGAGAAGCTCACGCCCTGGAAGGCGGCGGCGTAGGGCCGAGAATGTCCCTGATCATTCAACCGACCCCACAAGCGTCTACGCTGCACGACGGCCGCTGCCCGCACTGCCGGACGCGCCTCGAGAAGGAGGAGGGCGGTTTCCTTTTCGTGAAGAACGCCATCATCAAGGTGGACCTCAGGACCCGCCTTGCCGCGGCCAAGTGCCCGCAGTGCAAGCGCTGGGTTGAGGTGCCGCTCCAGTTGGCCGGTCCCTAGGCGGATCGGCCGGATCCGACCACCGCCCCAACGGCACAGGTTCGTGCCCTCGAACGACGCCGGGGCGTCCAGGAGCCTGACTCCTGGATCCCCGGCGCTTGCGTTTCGGGCATGCCGAGCGGCGGCGTTTCCGGGGGAGAGGGGAGAGGGATGAGCGCGCAGGGCGTGGAGACCAAGGCGCAGCGGGTCGAGCGCCTGAAGCGGGAGAAAAATCCCTGGGAGTGCCTGGAGGAGATCCAGCGATTCGCTCGGGATGGATTCGACGCGATTCCGCCGGACTGGCTGAAGACCTACTTCCGGTGGTGGGGGGTTTACACGCAGGGCGACGGCGTCGGCGCCGTCGGCGGGAAGGGGGGCGAGGGGAAGGCCGTCCCGTACTTCATGGTCCGCATCCGCATCACCAACGGCATCCTCCAGTCGCACCAACTGCGGACCATCGCTGACCTCGCCGCCAAGTACGCCAGGGGGATCGCCGACCTCACCGTCCGCCAGAACGTCCAACTCCACTGGGTTGCCGTCGAGGACCTCCCCGGCATCTTCGCCAGCCTCTGGCGGTGCGGGCTTACCACCCTCGGCTCGTGCGGCGATGACACCCGGAACATCACCGGCTGCCCGCTTGCCGGCGTGGATGCCGACGAGGTCGTGGACGCCTCGTCCCTCACGGCCGCCGCGAGCCGGATGCTGAACGGCAACCCGGCCTTCTACAACCTTCCGCGCAAGTACAAGATCTCCATCACCGGGTGCCGGGTCTGGTGCTCCTACCCGGAGATCAACGATATCGGGCTCACGGCGGCCGTCCGCGAGCGGCGCGGCGCACCGGAGGTCGGCTTCTCGGTCCGGGTCGGCGGAGGCCTCTCGACCGACCCCCACCTCGGGGTGCGCCTGAATGCCTTCGTCGGCTGGAACCAGGTGCTCCCGGTCGTCCGGGGCATCACGGAGATCTTCCGCGACGCCGAGAGCCTGCGGCAGAACCGCGAGCGGGCGCGGCTGAAGTTCCTCTTCCTCCGCGAGGGGTGGACGGCGGAGCGCTTCCAGGAGGAATTGGAGGCGCGCATCGGCTTCCAGCTCGACGCGGCGGTCCCGGAGGCCCCCCCTGAGGACATCTACCGCGACCACGTCGGCATCCACCCGCAGCGCCAGGCGGGCTACCACACGGCCGGGATCGCGGTCCTGCGCGGGCGGCTCACGGCCGAGCAGATGGCCCGCGCGGCCGACCTGGCCGACCGCTACGGGACCGGAGAGCTGCGGACGACCATCATGCAGAACCTCCTGATCCTCAACGTCCCGACCCGCCACGTGGATCCTCTCGCCGGCGAGCTCGAGGCGGCCGGACTCCGGCTCGAGGCCTCCCCCTTCTGGCGCGGCGCCATCGCGTGCACGGGCACCGAGTTCTGCAAACTGGCCATCACCGAGACCAAGAGCTACGCCCAGTGGCTGGTGGGGGCGCTGGAGGAGCGCCTCCCCGGCTTCGGGGAGCACCTGAAAATCCACATCACCGGCTGCCCGAACTCCTGCGGCCAGCACTGGATTGCCGACCTCGGCCTCGAGGGCAAGAAGCTCAAGGTGGATGGGAAGCTGGTGGACGCCTACTACTTCTGCCTCGGGGGCGCGGTGGGGAAGCACCAGGCCATCGCCCGCCCCGTGGGGTACCGGTGTCTCGCGGACGAGGTCCCCGCCGCGGTTGCCCGGCTGCTCACGGCGTTTCTGGGGGACCGCCGGGACACGGAAAACTTCCGCCAGTTCTGCGCCCGCCACAGCGACGAAGCGCTCCGGGCGCTGCTGGCCGGGGCCGAGGTGGCCGCGGCGGCGCGCGACCCGTCGCCGGGCCGGCCGCCCCACGGGGTCGGGGGGTGACGACGGGTTCAATCGGAGGCCATTCCAGGGAGGTGGAGATGAGCGAGTACGCACAGCCGCAGGTACTGGTCTCGACGAAGTGGGTGGAGGAGCACAAGGGCGATGCGAACGTCCGCATCGTCGAGGTGGACGTGGACACGAAGGCCTACGAGGAAGGGCACGTCCCCGGAGCGATCGCCTGGTCCTGGCAAACCCAACTATGCGACACGGTCCAGCGGGACATCCTCCCCAAGGCCGGCTTCGAGCGGCTCCTCGGGTCCTCCGGCATCGAGAACGGGACCACCGTCGTGCTCTACGGCGACAACAACAACTGGTTCGCCGCGTGGGCCTTCTGGCAGTTGAAGATCTACGGGCACGGCGACGTGCGCTTGATGAACGGCGGACGGAAGAAGTGGATCGAGGAAGAGCGAGAACTGACGCGGGATGCCCCCCGGGCGGCGCCGAAGACCTACCGGGCGAAGGACCCGGACCTCTCGATCCGGTCCTTCCTGCCGGAGGTCCGGAAGGCCGTGGCGGGGCGGGCCGTGGAGCTCGTGGACGTGCGCAGTCCGCAGGAGTTCACGGGAGAAATCCTGGCGCCCCCCGGACTCCCCGAGACGTGCCAGCGCGGCGGGCACATCCCGGGGGCGAAGAGCATCACCTGGTCGAAGGCCTGCAACGAGGACGGGACCTTCAAGAGCCGGGACGAGCTGGCGCGACTGTACCGGGAGGCCGGGATCACCGGGTCCAAGCCGGTGATCGCCTACTGCCGGATCGGCGAGCGCTCGAGCCACTCCTGGTTCGTCCTGAAGTACCTCCTGGGGTTCAAGGACGTCCGGAACTACGACGGCTCCTGGACCGAGTGGGGCAACCTGGTCGGCGCACCGGTCGAGAAGCCCTGATGAAGCCGGAGGAGTACTCGCGCCGGCAGCAGCAGGTCGGCCGCTGGGCGATCAATATCGTGAGTTACCGGCTGGGCGACCGCTACTACTGCACGGTGGATAATGTGGAGCCGGGAGCCCGGATCGCGCGGGGAGAGGGGGCGACGCGGGAAGAGGCGGAGCGAAGCGCCATCGAGAAGGCAACTGCGCGGCTCGCGAAGACGCGCGTCGTGAGCTGAGCGCGCGGCGCGTCTTTACCGTTGGAACAGGGCCGCGAGCGACGGCCGGAGGATCCCCCGCTCCCAGGCGGCGAGGTTCTGGGGGTCCGATTTCCCCCACACGAAGAACAGCGCCATCGCCCCGTAGAAGGGCAGGTGCCCCACGAGTTCGTCCGGGCCGAAGATGCCCAGGGTCAGGTTGAAGGGGATCCACGCGATCACGATCACGTCCCGGAGGAAGACCCCGCTGAGGACGCAGAGCCCGACGAGCAGTTCCACCGCCCCGATCAGGAGGGCGAACTGGGCGTCGGTGAGGGGGACGCCTAGGGCGGGCAGGAAGTTCATCGGGTACTCGGCCAGAAAGTCCACGGCCATCGGGAGGTTCAGGATCTTCTCGGTGAAGGCGACCACGATCAGGCTGAGCCCGACGCCGACCCGGAGCAGCGGGACGGCCCGAACCACGAGGCGGGGGCTTGGTTCCCACTTCGGGAAGAGCGCGCGGTCCACGGCGAGGGGACCCCGTCCGGCGCAGAAGAAGAAGGCGCTGAATCCGAGGATGTGGATCGCCTCCAGCATCGGCTCGAGGCCGACCACGATGAGGCCGGCGCCCCACATCAGGGCGAGCACCAGGGCGAAGAGACGCGTCGCCGAGCCGTAGACGAG
>JACPAU010000129.1 GCA_016180705.1 Candidatus Methylomirabilota bacterium | reverse complement strand
CTCCTGGTGGACGTGCAGGCCCTGGGGGAGGCGGCGGGCAAGGTGCACAGCGGGCTCGACCGGGTGGAGGTGCGAAAGGTCGTCTTCCGGGAAGCGTAGGGTGGGGGCATGGTGGGGGCGACGGGGGACGAGGCGGACGTCATCGCCGCGTGCTTCGAGGAGAG
The DNA here is from genome assembly GCA_016180705.1 of Candidatus Methylomirabilota bacterium. Classification (GTDB taxonomy): domain Bacteria; phylum Methylomirabilota; class Methylomirabilia; order Methylomirabilales; family JACPAU01; genus JACPAU01. The sequence continues at coordinate 6,732 of JACPAU010000129.1, read as the reverse complement.
TGCGGCGCTGAAGCGGGCGTTCGTGGCGGAGGCCCTCCCCCGGTTGGTGAAAGCGGCCCGGATGACGGTTGAGACGCTCAAGCGGGGCGGCACGCTCCTCTTCTTCGGGAACGGGGGGAGCGCCGCCGACGCCCAGCACCTGGCGGCCGAGTTCGTGAACCGCTTCCGGCTCGAGCGGGCCCCGCTGGCGGCCTTGGCCCTCACCACCGATACGTCGGCCCTGACCGCCATCGCCAACGACCGGGAGTTCGGGGAGGTCTTCGCGCGGCAGGTGGAGGCCCTGGGAAAGCCGGGGGACCTGGCCTTCGCCCTCAGCACCTCCGGGAAATCGCGGAACGTCCTGCGGGGGGTGGAGGCGGCCCGAGCCCGGGGCCTGAAGACGGTGGGGTTGACGGGAGAGGGGGGCGGCCCGCTGGCGGCCCTGGTGGACCTGGCCCTCGTGGTTCCCTCCCGCTCCACGGCGCGGATCCAGGAGGTCCACCTCGCCATCGGCCACGCGCTCTGCGAGGTGGTGGACCGGGCCTTCGCCCGGCCGGAAGTGACGTCGGAGGCCGCTGGCCGCCGCCCGGAACGGGCGGGGCGGGCGCGGCGGTCAGGAGGAGGAACATCGCGATGAGGAAGGCCATGCGGACGGCGGCGGGAATCCTCGCTGCCCTGGTCCTCACGCTGGTCGCCCGGGAGGCCGGCACGCAGCAGGCCCCGCCTCTGGACGCGCCGGCGGGGATCTACGTCGTCCGTCCCGGGGACAACCTCTGGTCGCTCTCGGGCCAGTTCCTGCACAACCCCTTCCTCTGGCCCAGGATCTGGGAGCGGAACAAGTTCGTGATCAATGCCAACCGGATCTACCCGGGCGATCCGCTCCTCATCCCGGGCTACGTCCCGCCGCCGCCCGAGGGCGTCGCCCTGCCGAAGGCACCGGTGGCCGTCCCCGCGGTGCCGGCGCCTGCCCCGGTCGGCGTGCCGGAGCCGGTCGCCGCCGCCCCGGCGGCGCCGGAGGCCGTGGTCGGGGCGCCGGTGGAGCCCGAGCCGGCTCCGACGATCATCGCGCCTCCCCCGGCCGTGCTGCGGGTGGTGACGCGGACGCAGTATGTCTGTCTGGGATACATCCACGAGGGGGGGCCCCTGGGGGTCGGGAACATCCTGCGCCCGCTGCGGGACAGCCTGATCATCATGCCGCACGACACGGTCTTCCTGACGCTCCGGCCCGGCACCTCCGTCCAGGTGGGACAGGTCTTCCAGGTCATCCGGCAGCAGGATGCCCCGGTTCTCCATCCGCGAACCGGCCGGACGCTGGGCCGACTCATCCGCGGCCGGGGGCTCCTCCAGGTGACGGAGATCCAGGACCGGTCCGTCCGCGCGAAGGTGATCTACGGGTGTGAGGACATGGCGGCGGGCGACACGCTCGTGCCGTACGAGGAGACCGAGATCCCGGCGCTGGGCGCGGCCCTGCCGACCGCCCTCAGCGCCGGCGGGATGATCGTCCACGCCGTCATGAGCCGCGTCTCGTCCGGGGAACTCCACGTGGTCTACCTCGACCTCGGGCGGCAGGCCGGGATCGTCCCGGGAGATGTCTTCGCGGTCCACCGGGAGACCGGGTTCGCCGCCGATCGGCGCGGCGGGGGGACGATCCGCCTCACCCCCACGCTGATCGGGGACCTGGTGGTGATCCGCGTGACCGACCGGACTGCCACGGCGCGGGTCCTCCGCAGCGACCGCGACCTGCACGTCGGGGATCGGATCCGGCTCGCCGCGAAGATGCCGTAAGCCGCCGGCCCGCCGCGGCGGGGGAGGCGGGGGTGGAGGAGCGGGAAGCCCTGGTCGCCCTCGCGCTCCTGCCGGAGCTGCCCGCGGCCGCTGCGGCCGGCCTCCTGGCGCGGTTCGGCGGCGCCCGGGGCGCGCTGGCGGCGCCGGGCGAGGCGCTCGCGGCCGTCCCCGGGGTGCCGCGCGCGCTGGCCGCGCGGCTGCGTGACCCCGCACTCGTGGGCCACGTCGGGCGGGAGCTCACGCGCCTGGAGGCCCTCGGCGGCATCGCCCTCACGTTAGCCGACCCGGCCTACCCGCCCCTCCTCCGCGAGATCCCGGATCCCCCCCCGGCCCTCTTCGTCCGGGGGAGGCTTCCCCCTCCCGAGGTGGCGGCGGTGGCGGTGGTTGGGGCGCGGCAGGCGACCCCCTACGGCCGGATGGCGGCGGAGCGGCTCGCGCACGACCTGGCGCGGGCCGGCCTCGCGGTCGTGAGCGGGTTCGCTCGGGGGATCGACGCGGCAGCCCACCGGGGGGCGCTCAAGGCCGGCGGGCTGACGGTGGCGGTCCTGGGGTGCGGCCTGGACGTGATCTATCCGGCGGGGTCGAGCGACCTCGCGGAGAGGGTGATCGAGCGGGGCGCCCGCGTGAGCGAGTTCCCGCTGGGGACGCGCCCGCTGCCCGTGAACTTTCCCCGGCGGAACCGGATCATCAGCGGGCTCACGCGCGGCACGGTCGTGGTGGAAGCGGGGGAGCGCAGCGGGGCCCTGGTCACGGCCCGCTGCGCCCTGGAGCAGGGGCGCGAGGTCTTCGCCGTCCCCGGCCCGGTCACGGCCCCCACCTCGGTCGGGGCGAACCGCCTCATCAAGGCAGGGGCGAAGCTGACCGAGGACTGGGCGGACGTGATGGAGGAGCTCTTCCCGGCCTGGGTGCGGCCGGCGGCGGCCCCGCCCCCCGCCCTCCCCGAGGAGCTTCCGGACGAGGCGCGCGTGATCTGGGCGGTGCTGGCCGGTGAGCCGACCCACATTGACACGGTGGCGAGCCGCACGGCCCTGTCGCCCGGCCGGGTGGCGGTAGGGCTGCTGGCCCTGGAGATGGCGGGCTTCGTCCGGCAGTTGCCGGGTCAGACATACGTCCGGGCGGCCGATCAGGTATAATCACGGGATGCGCAGGCGCGCACCCCTGCCCCACTGGCATCATCTATATGTAGGCTCGTCTCGAGAGGAGTGAAACGACCCGTGCCGAAGTCGCTAGTCATCGTGGAATCCCCGGCCAAGGCCAAGACGATCAACAAGTTCCTGGGCCGGGGCTACCTCGTCAAGGCCTCCCTGGGACACGTCCGCGACCTGCCGGTCAAGGGGCTGGCGGTGGACGTGGAGCACAACTTTAAGCCCAAGTACGAGGTCATCAAGGGCCGGGAGAAGGTCGTGGCCGAACTGAAGAAAGCGGCCAAGGCCTCCGGCGCGATCTTCCTGGCCACCGACCCGGACCGCGAGGGGGAAGCGATCGGCTGGCACCTGGCCCAGGAGCTGAAGGGGGCGCGCAAGCCGGTCCACCGGGTCCTCTTCAATGAGATCACCAAGCGGGCGGTGGAGCACGCCTTCGCCCATCCGGGGAAGATCGACCCCCGCAAGGTGGAGGCCCAGCAGGCGCGCCGGATCCTGGACCGGCTCGTGGGCTACAAGATCAGCCCGCTCCTCTGGGAGAAGGTCCGGCGGGGGATCTCGGCGGGGCGGGTCCAGTCGGTGGCGCTGCGGCTCGTCGTGGACCGGGAGAAGGAGATCCGCGCCTTCGCCCCGACCGAGTACTGGACGGTGGAGGCCCGCCTCGCCGGGGGGCAGCCGCCGGAGTTCGCGGCCCGGCTCATCAAGGTGGACGGGGAGAAGGTGCGGCTGCCGGGTGAGGCCGCGGCGGCCGCCGCCGTCGCCGCGCTGGAGCGGGAGACCTTCCTCGTCGCCCACCTCGCCACCAAGGAGCGCCGCCGGCACCCCGTCCCCCCCTTCATCACCAGCAAGCTGCAGCAGGAGGCGGCGCGCAAGCTCGGCTTCCCGGCGCGCAAGACGATGCAGGTCGCCCAGCAGCTGTACGAGGGCATCGAGCTGGGGGAGGAGGGGGCGGTCGGCCTCATCACCTACATGCGGACCGACTCCCCCCGGGTCTCGGCCGAGGCGCAGGCGGAGGTCCGGGCCTACATTGCGGAGAAGTTCGGGGCGGCCTTCCTGCCCGAGACCCCCCCGGCCTACAAGAGCGCCCGCGGCGCCCAGGAGGCCCACGAGGCCATCCGACCCACCTCGGTCCTCCGGGAGCCGGCAGCCCTCCGCCCCTATCTCACCCGGGACCAGCTGGCGCTGTACACCCTCGTCTGGAACCGGTTCGTCGCCTCCCAGATGCCCCCCGCCCTCTTCGACGTCACCACCGCCGACATCGAGGCCGGGCGCTTCCTCCTCCGGGCGGCGGGCCGGGTGATGCGCTTCCCGGGCTTCATGCAGGTGTACGTGGAGGGGACCGACGAAGCCCCCAAGCGTCCGCCGCACGAGGCCGAGGAGGAGAACGGCGCCGAGGAGCCGTCGGACCTGACGCTCCCGCCGATGGGGGAGGGCGAGACCCTGACCCTCCGCGGCCTCACCCCGGAGCAGCACTTCACCCAGCCCCCGCCCCGGTACACCGAGGCGACGCTCGTGAAGGAGCTGGAGGAGCGGGGCATCGGGCGGCCGAGCACCTACGCGACCATCCTCTCCGTCATCCAGAACCGCGACTACGTGGTGAAGGAGAAGGGGAAGTTCATCCCGAACGAGCTGGGAGAGATTGTGGTGGACCTCCTCGTGAAGTCCTTCCCCCGGATCATGGACTACGAGTTCACCGCGCTCATGGAGAGCCGGCTGGACGAGATCGAGGAGGGCAAGGCGGAGTGGCTGGAGGAGATGCACCGCTTCTACCACTTCTTCGCCAAGTGGCTGAAGGAGGCGAAGGCCTCCATGGCCAACATCAAGGCCATCAAGGAGGAGACCGACGAGCGCTGCGAGAAGTGCGGCGCCCCGATGGTCATCAAGTGGGGGCGGTTCGGGAAGTTTTTGGCCTGCTCCACCTACCCGGAGTGCAAGGCGACCCGGGAGCTGCCGCGCGAGGGCGGGGACGGGGCGGGAACCGAGGCCGCGCTCCCCGAGGGGGCGCCGCAGGTCTGCGAGAAGTGCGGCCGCCCCATGGTCCTGAAGAAGGGGCGCTACGGCCCCTTCCTCGCCTGCTCCGGCTACCCGGAGTGCCGGACGGTGGTGCGGGTGCAGGGAGCGCAGCGGGCCGCGGCCGCGCCGCCTGAGCCGACGGACCAGACCTGCGAAAAGTGTGGGGCTCCCATGGTCATCCGGACCGGCCGGTACGGGCGGTTCCTCTCCTGCTCCACGTATCCGAAGTGCAAGGCCATCAAGTCGCTCCCGATCGGGGTGGACTGTCCCCGGTGCGGATCACCCCTCGCCCAGAAGCGGACGAAGCGGGGGCGGCCCTTCTACGGCTGCAGCACCTATCCGACCTGCACCTTCGCCCTGTGGGAGCGGCCGGTCCCCGAGCCCTGCCCGCAGTGCGGGGCGAAGTTCCTGGTGGAGAAGCGGAAGCGGGGGGGGGAGGTGCGCCTGCAGTGCGTCGCGGAGGGGTGCACCTTCAGTCGGGTTCCCGGCGCACCCGAGCGGGAGACCGCCCCCGCCCCCGCCTCGTAGGGTCCCCCATGGCCCCGGTGACGATCGTCGGCGGCGGCCTCAGCGGCGCCGAGGCGGCCTGGCAGGCCGCCCAGGCCGGGGCGCCCGTGCGTCTGTACGAGATGCGCCCGACCGTCCGCACCCCGGCCCACCAGACCGCCCACCTGGCCGAGCTGGTCTGCAGCAACTCCCTGAAGTCCCTGGAGACGACCACGGCCAGCGGCCTGCTCAACGCGGAGCTGGGCCGGCTCGACTCCCTCATCCTGGAGGTGGCGAAGCGGCACGCCGTCCCGGCCGGGACCGCGCTGGCCGTGGACCGGGAGGCCTTCGCCGCCGAGGTGACGGCCCGCCTCGCCGCGCACCCGGGGATCACGATCGTCCGGGAGGAGGTGAAGGCCCTCCCGCCCGAGCGGCCCTGCATCGTCGCCACCGGCCCCCTCACCTCCGATGCGCTCGCGGAGGACCTCTGCGCCCTCTTCGCCGCCTTCCTCGGCGAGGCGGAGGCGCGGCCGGGCCTCACCCCGGCGGCGGCCCCCCGGGCCCGCCTCTTCTTCTACGACGCCATCTCGCCCATCGTTGCGGCCGACTCCGTGGACCGGACGGTGGCCTTCGGCGCCTCCCGCTACGGGAAGGGTGGGGAGGATTACCTGAACTGCCCTTTGAGTGAGGCGGAGTACACGGCCTTCTGGGAGGGGCTCCGGACCGCGGAGACGTACCCGCTGCACGCGTTCGAGGAGACGCCCTTCTTCGAGGGCTGCCTGCCGATCGAGGAGCTGGCGCGCCGGGGCAAGGACGCCCTCTGCTTCGGGCCCATGCGCCCGGTCGGCCTTCCGGACCCGCGCACGGGCCGGCTCCCGCACGCCGTGGTCCAGTTGCGCCGCGAGGATGTCGCGGGCGCCCTGTGGGGGCTGGTGGGCTTCCAGACCCGGATGCGCCGGGGCGAGCAGCAGCGGGTGTTCCGGATGATCCCGGGCCTCGCGCAGGCCGAGTTCCTGCGCTACGGGAGCATCCACCGGAACACCTACATCGCCAGCCCGCTCCTGCTCCTGTCCACCCTGCAGTTCCGCGGCGACCCCGGGCTCCTCTTCGCCGGCCAGCTCATCGGCGTGGAGGGCTACATGGAGTCGGTGGGGGCCGGCCTGCTCGCCGGCCTCAACGCCGCCCGCCTCGTCCAGGGGAAGCCGCCCGTCGTCCCGCCCCCGGAGAGCCTCCTCGGGGCCATCCTCCGCTACGTGACGGAGGGGGCCCCGCCCGACTTCGCCCCGATGAATGTGAACTTCGGGCTGCTGCCCCCCCTCCCCCGCCC
>JACPAU010000128.1 GCA_016180705.1 Candidatus Methylomirabilota bacterium | reverse complement strand
CCCACGATCTGGCCGCCGGGCCCCCGCCCCACCACCGGGACGACCCCCCGGATCACATCCCCCGCGTCCAGCTTCTGGATCAGGGACTGGCTCTTCCCGGTGAGCGCCTCCGCCACGAGGCGCGAGGCGGCGGTTAGGCGCACGCCCTCCGGGCCGCCCGGGTCCTCCGCCCGGGCCAGCTCCCGCCCCCGCCGGTCGAAGACCTGGAGGCTGGTGAGCCGGTGCTCGACCAGCTTCTCCCGGGCCAGCCGCGTGAGTTCCTCCCGCGCCTCCTCCTGGAGCACGTCGGCCGCCACCGCAGTCTGCCCGAACTGCTGGCCGGCGTGCAGGACCCGCTCCTGGGTGATCCGGTAGTGGGTCTGGGCCACCTCCAGCGCGTTCTGCAGGGAGGTCTCCACCTGGAGGTTGAACCAGCTGTCCACGCTGGTGGTGATGAGGTTGCTGGCCACCAGGAAGAGGAGGAGCGCGGGCAGCAGCGCGAGGGAGAGGAACGCGACCACCAGCTTGGTCCGGAACCGGGCGCCCAGGAGGTTGTTGCGACGCTCCATGTACACCTTGAAGAGGCTCCGGGAGACCAGCAGGACCAGCACCAGCAGCAGGAGCAGGTTCACGTTCACCAGGGCGAAGACCAGGATGTTGGACGCGATGGGGCTCTGGACGGAGAGCTGGTGGAGGAAGACCTGGGCGGCGGTCAGGACCGTCACCGCGGTCAGGGCGGAGACGATGATGAGCCGGGTGCGCCGCCGGCGCTTCTCCTGCAGGGCGGTCTGCGGGTCCATCCCGGCGCTCCTCAGCGGCTCACCCGGAAGAGCGGCGACGCCGCCCAGGGGGTGTCGAAGTTGAAGAAGGAGACGAAGAAGAGCAGGTAGTTCAGCGGGAAAACCAGGCTCACCGAGCGGATCTCCGCCTTCACCTGGACGTAGTAGCGCTCCCCCGGCTCCAGGAGCCGCCGGGACGCCAGCGTCACCCCGGTGAGGTCCGCCATCCAGCGTTTCACCTCGCCGTACGACTTGGTCAGCCGCGTGCTGTTACGCCGGCCGTCCTCCCGCGCGAACTGGAACTCATCCTTCAGGAGGTCGTAGGCCACGCTCTGGCGGACCGTCAGGGCCGCCACCTCCGCGTCCGCGAGGAAGGTCCGCTGGCGCATGAGGCGCAGCTGGTAGGTGAAGGTGGTCGGGACCCCGCTGACGATGCTCTCCTCGATCTCGGGGGTGAAGGCCTCCTCCAGGGTGGCGAAGACCACGAGCTGGTCCGAAGCCTGGGTGACGATGATGTCGGTGATGCGGGCGGAGGCCGCCTGGGCCGGCCAGACGGCGAGGAGGGGGACCAGCCAGCAGCAGAAAACAACCGCGGGGAATCGCGACCGCAACCGCCTGCGCCTCTTTCGTGGGGGGGCCGTCCGGTCGCGGGCAGGCCTGCCGGGGTGCCGCGCGGCGGCCCGGGGCACACCGCCGGCCACACTATAGCCAAAGGGGCCCGACTTGGCAAGCCTGAAGGGGACTTACAGGGCCGCGGGGGAGACGGGCTCGGGCGTGAGGAGGCGGGGCTCCCAGGCCGGCTCGGGCCCCTCGGTCGCCTCGGCCACCCGCTGCTGCCGGAGGATCTCCCGGACGAGCTGGCTGTGCAGGGCGTGGCCGGCCCCGTGGGCGGTCACCTTCCCCTGCAGCGGCCGCCCGAGGAGGTACAGGTCCCCGATGAGGTCGAGGACCTTGTGGCGGATCATCTCGTCCTCGAAGCGGAGGGCCTCGTTGAGCACCCCCTCCTCGCCGATGACCACCGCGTTCTCGAGCGATCCGCCCAGAGCCAGGCCCTGGCTCCAGAGATACTGGACGTCCCGGAGGAACCCGAAGGTCCGGCACGGGGCCACCTCGCGGACGAAGGTGTCCCGGTTCACCGTGAGAGCCACGCGCTGGGCCGGGAACTTCGGGTGGCCGAAGGTCATCGTGTACTCCACCACCAGGCGCGGGGCGGGCTCGATCGCGATCCACCGGTCTCCGGCCCGGACCGTGGCCGGCCGCCGGACCTGGATCGGGAGCTTCGGGAGGAGGTAGCGACGGATCCCGGCGGTCTTCAAGAGGGCGACGAAGGGCGCGGCGCTGCCGTCCAGGATGGGTACTTCCGGCCCCGTCAGGCAGACCCGGATGTTGTCCACGCCGAGGCCCGAGAGGGCCGCCATCAGGTGCTCGATCGTCTTGACCTGGACCCCATCCCGCGCCAGGGTGGTGGCGTAGTGCACGTCCACCACAGAGTCCGGCCGGGCCGGGATGGAGGGGGAGCCCGGCAGGTCCGCCCGCTCGAAGGTGATCCCGCTGCCGGCCGGCGCGGGGAGCAGCGCGAGCTCGACGTCCTTCCCCGTGTGGAGCCCGATGCCCCTGCAGCTCACGGGGCGGCGGATCGTCTTCTGGTGGCCCACAGCGCGTCTCCTCCCCGACCGGGATGGTCCGGGCCTGCACGTGCTCGTCGGAAAAAGCTCGCCCCCATATGTGCAAGCAGGGGACCAATGAGCCGGGATCGTTTGGAAGGAAGCCCGATGCTGAGGAATTGAGGAGTTAGAATTTCCCCGCCCGGCAGATGCCCGTCCCCGCGTGGCTGCTTCGCCACGGCTGGTGTGGCCTTCCTGCAACCGGGAGCGTCCGCTGTGGCCCGCGGGCCACAGGAACTAATACAAACGACATAACTGGTGTGCCAGAGGGTCCGGGTGGCGCCGGATGCCGCCCCCGGGCCCCCGTAGCGGAGGGGGGGCCCATCGGCCTCAGGCCGATGGGGGGAACCACGGGAGGGTTCCCCAGGGGGGCCGGGGGCCGGGGCGGCGCCGGCGACAGGACCCGGACCTTGTCGCTTTGATTCTGTCGTTTGTATCAGCGTGCCAGCGCCCGACGGAGTATCCGGCACAGGACCGGCTCGCAGGGCAGGTCCTGGACGGGAGCCAGGTAGGCGTCCAGGATCAGCTGGGAAGGCGGCTCGAGAGGCGGGGATGGCGGAGCGGGGGGAGAGACCGCGGTGCGCGGCAGCGTCTCCACCCGGAAGAACAGGTCCTGCAGGAGGGGCTCGCCGAGGCGCTCATTCAGCGCCGCGATCAGGCGAGGCTTGAGCATGGAGAGCTGCTGGAGCCAGACGCTGTCCGTCACGGCAACGGTGAGGCGACCCCGGGAGAATGGACCGGGGCGGGTCCGCTCCGCGACCTCGCCGCCGACCACCTCGGGCCAGAGGCTCTCCAGGCTTGCCGCCTTGAGCGGCCGCTCCAGGCCCAGCGCCCGCAGGGTCTCGGGGACGAGGAGGCGAAGCGGCCTCGGCGCCCGCGGGGGGGTCACCCCCTGCTCCCCGTCGTGCGGGCCTCGTCGATGGCCAGATTCGCCAGCCGGTCCGCCTCCGCGTTCGCCTCCCGCTCCACGTGCGTGAAGCACACCTCCTCGAAGCCCGGCAGGAGGCGGGAGACGGCCCGGTGCAGGGGCACCAGCCCGGGATGCTTGACCCGGTAGGCCCCCGTCATCTGCCGGACCAGGAGCTCGGAGTCGGAGCGGACCTCGAGGCGCCGGTACCCGAGGGCGGCCGCGCGTTCCAGGCCCAGCAGGAGCGCCTCGTACTCGGCCTGGTTGTTCGTGGCCCGGCCGAGGTACCGGGTGTGCGCCTCGCGGCGGCCGTCCCCATCCTCCAGGATCACCGCGCAGCCGGCCGGGCCCGGGTTTCCCCGGGAAGCCCCGTCGATGCGCAGGATCGCCGTCGCCGGCTGCCCCTCCATCTCACCCCTTCCAATAGAGGATCCGCTGGCAGTTGGCGCAGGTCACGAGGACCTCTCCCTTTCGCACCTCATTGTGGGTCTGGGGGGTGAGGGCCACGAAGCAGCCGCTGCAGGAGCCGTCCTTCACGGGGACCACGGCGAGGCCCCCCCGGCTCTTCAGGAGGCGGGTGTAGCTCTGGAGGAGTCCGGTCTCGATTCGGCGCGCCTGCCCTGCCCGCCGGCGGGTGAACTCCCCGATCTCCTGCTGCAGCCGTTCGAGCTCGACCTCCTTGGCCGCCCGGAGCCGCGCGAAGTCGGCCTCCCGCTCCCGGAGCTCCGCCTCGCGCACGCCCACCGTCCGGCCGGCCTCCTCGATCCGGTCGAAGAGGTGCAGGATCTCCTCCTCCAGGGCCGAGCGCTTCGCCTTCAGCAGCTCGATCTCCTTCAGGACGGCGCTGTACTCCTCGTTCTTCCGGATCTCATAGAGGCGGGCCTGCTTCTCCCTGGCCTGCTCCTCGACCAGCTTGAGCTCGCCCTCCTTGAGGCGGCGGGCCTTCTCCAGCTGGGCGTTGGCCTCCCGGGCCGCCTCGCGGGCGCCCCGGGCGCCCTGCACCCGGCTCTCGAGCTCCTGGATGAGGGGGGGGATGGCTCGGGCAGCACCCTCCAGGGCGACGACCCGGCGGTCGAGCTGCTGCAGGGCGATGAGCTCCTCGACCTCGGGAACGGGCACGCGGCCTCCTGATCGGCGGGAGAGGGCCCCGGGCCGGCGTGGTGGGCCCACCTGGATTCGAACCAGGGCCTGGCCGGTTATGAGCCGGTCGCTCTCACCGCTAAGCTATGGGCCCCCTGCGCCGGAACCGGGGTCAGGATTCCTCGGAGGGCCCGTTGCCCCCCTCGAGCCCGAGCGCCTCCGCCGTCCCCTCCACGAACGACTTCAGCTTCCGGCTGCGGGTGGGATGGCGGAGCTTGCGGAGGGCCTTGGCCTCGATCTGGCGGATCCGCTCCCGGGTCACGTCGAAGCGCTGGCCCACCTCCTCGAGGGTGTGGTCGCAGCCGTCCCCGATGCCGAACCGGAGGCGGAGGACCTTCTCCTCCCGGGGGGTCAGGCTCTTCAGGACCTCGGTGGTCTGCTGGCCGAGGTTCATCCCCACGACCGCCTCGAGCGGGGAGACGACCCCCTTGTCCTCGATGAAGTCGCCCAGGTGGGAGTCCTCCTCCTCCCCGATCGGCGTCTCGAGCGAGATCGGCTCCTGGGCGATCTTGAGGACCTTGCGGACCTTGTCCACCGGCAGGTCGATCTTGACGGCGATCTCCTCCGGGGTCGGCTCCCGCCCCATCTCCTGGACGAGGTGCCGGGAGGCCCGGATGAGCTTGTTGATCGTCTCGATCATGTGGACCGGGATCCGGATGGTCCGCGCCTGGTCCGCGATGGCCCGCGTGATGGCCTGGCGGATCCACCAGGTCGCATAGGTCGAGAACTTGTACCCGCGCTGGTACTCGAACTTGTCCACGGCCCGCATGAGGCCGATGTTGCCCTCCTGGATCAGGTCGAGGAACTGCAGCCCCCGGTTGGTGTACTTCTTGGCGATGCTGATGACCAGGCGGAGGTTGGCCTCCACCATCTCCCGCTTCGCCTCCAGGGCCTTCTGCTCCCCCCGACGGATCGCCTCGAGCACCTCCTTGATCTCGGCCGAGGAGGCCTCCGCCTCCTGCTCCGCCTTCTCGATCCGCTTGGCCGCGGCCTGGACCATCCGCTCGTACTCCTGGAGGCGCTCCTTGGAGAGGCGGGAGCGGCGCATCACGGAGCGGACGGCGGTGCCGTTGCGCCCCCCCGCCGCGACGAAGGCGGCCACGTCGGCCTGGGAGAACTTCCCGGCCCGCTGGAGCTCCCGGACCTCCCGCTCCGCCTTCTCGACCCGGTCGAGGAGGTTCCGCATGCGGGTCACGATCCGGTCGATGACGCGCTGGTTGAGGTTCAGCTTCCGCAGGAGGGCGGCCTGGGCGTCGCGGGAGGTCCGGATCTCCACCACCAGCCGCTCGGCCCGCCTCGCGTTCCCGCGGCCGATGGCCCGGGCCCGCAGGACGGCCAACCGCTCCATCAGGTCGTGCTGCCGCTTGAGGGCGCGGAGGGCGGGCGCGAGGTCCTTGGCCAGCTCGCGCTCCCTCTGCTCGGAGATCTCGTCGAACTCGTTGAGGGCAACCAGGTCGGCGACGTGGAGCTTGGCCTGGAGGAGGCGCTCGGCCAGGAAGAGGACCTCCCGGACGGCAACCCCGGACCGGCAGACGGCCTCCGTCACCTCATGCCGCCCCTCCTCGATCCGCTTGGCGATCCGGATCTCCCCCTCCCGGGTGAGCAGCGGGGTCTTCCCCATCTCCCGGAGGTACATCCGGACCGGATCATCGGTCCGCCCCACGGGCGCCGGGGAGAGGTCGAGCTCCGCCTCGGGGGCCGGCTCGGGGACGGCGGGGACCTCTGGGGCCGGCGCCTTCGGCTTCTCCGGCGCATCGATGACCTCGATATCCATCTCGTCGAACATGCTCAGGATGGTGTCGATCTGCTCCGGGGACGTCACGTCCTCGGGCAGATGGGTATTCATCTCCTCGTAGGTGAGGTACCCCTTCTTCTTGCCCAGAGCGATCAGGGCCTTCAATTCCTCGACGCGGCCTGCCTCTGCCATCGGACCCGCTCCTCCTTCGTCATCGCGGTCACAGCTCTTGGGAACCCTTCCCCCGACATCTGACGGGGCCTCTCGTGCCCGTTCAATAATGTATGACGCAGCGCGACCCCTAGCCAGCCCGCCTGGCTCGATCCTGGAACTCCGCCTGGAGCCGTGCCACGGCTTCCCGATCCCCGCGCTGCTCCGCCTCATCTATCTCCCGGCGTAACTCCCTCAGCCGAGGGCGCTCCGCCCGCACGTGCATCCGCTTCAGACAGTCCTGCAACATCCGTGTCGGCTCGGGAAACTTCCCGGGATCGGCCACGAGGAGCTCCGAGGCCAGTCGCTGGACGTCCTCTCGGGGATGGTGCACCAGGGCTCGGGTGAGCGCCACCTCATCCCGGCCCTCCGGCCCCACCAGGACCTCGAGGATCGCGCGGCAGGCCTCTCCCTCGACCTCGGGAGGCTCCCGGCGGACCCGCTCGCGGACGACGGGAAAGAGGAGGAGGAGCTGGAGGAGGAGCTTC
>JACPAU010000127.1 GCA_016180705.1 Candidatus Methylomirabilota bacterium | reverse complement strand
AAGGGCCCTGGCCGCCCCGAGGATCCGCTGTACCCGCCGGATTGGGCCGAGATCCGTGAGCGTGACCCGCCGCCGCACCAGGGAGAGCGACCGGGGATCCAGGTTGTGGAGGCGCGGCAGCCCTGCCAGCCCCCGGATCCGCCCGCCGCGCGTGAGCCCCTCCTCCCACAGGCGGTGGATCGCCCTTCGGACCGGGACCCCCCTGGGCTCCCTCCCGCACAGGAGGAGCGTCCGGATCCCGGGCCGGGCGGCCAGGTTCGCCACCAGCCGTTCCAGCCCCCGGGAGACGGTGAGGAGGGGGCCGGTCAGGGCCACCGCCGTGGGCGCGGCCCGGATCAGGCGGGCGGCAACCCCGCGTTCGGCCAGGGTACAGATGGCCACCCAGCCGCGGGGGGCGCCGAGGTGAATGGCCGCCGGGGCGGCCAGCCGGCTCCTCCGGGAACGCCCGCTCACACCCGGATCCCTCCCCTGCCCCAGTCCGATCGGGGCGCCGAAGCGGCTGGCATTCTACGGGCGGGAAGCGGCGGGCGCAAGGGACCGGTCCGGGCAGAAAAAAAATCGCGCCGAGCCCCACTATCCTGTTGAAGGGGGTTCGGGATTCTGTTATAGACACACATTCGAATGGCGGCGGGTCGGAGGGCGCAGGTGCCCTGCCGGGAGGTGGCGATGCTCGAGACGCCGACGTGCTACGCGCTGGCGGTCGGTGCCGCGGAAGGGGAGACCGAGCTCAACGCCTTTGATAATGCCCTGCTCGAGGCGGGGATCGGGAACGTCAACCTGGTCAAGGTCAGCAGCATCCTGCCGCCTAAGGCGGCCTACTGTGAGGAGGTCGCGCTCCCGGCGGGCGCCCTGGTCCCGACAGCCTATGCCGCCGTCAGCGGGTGCACCCCGGGAGAGCGGCTCGTGGCCGCCGTGGGGGTCGGATTGTCCCGCGACGGCTTCGGCGTCATCATGGAGTTCCACGGCCACTGCAGCAAGGAGGAGGCGGAGCAGCGGGTCGAGGAGATGCTCCACGCGGCCTTCGCGCGGCGGCACTTGCCGCTGATGGAGACGCGGATCCGCTCGGTGGAGCATACCGTCCGGCGGCTCGCGGCGGTGGTGGCGGCCGTTGTCCTCTGGTACGACGGGGGCAACGGGGGTCGGTCCTGATGGAGTTCTGGTTCACGGAGCGCCAGACGGCCGACCTGGGGCTCGCCTTCCGGGTGAAGGAGAGCCTCTGGGTGGAGCGGACCCCCTATCAAACGCTGGCCGTCCTGGACACCTACCAGTACGGGCGGATGCTGGTCCTGGACGGGGCGGTCCAGACGACCGAGGTGGACGAGCACATCTACCACGAGATGATCACCCACGTCCCCCTCCTCATCCATCCCCGGCCCCGGCGGGTCCTGGTCATCGGGGGCGGGGACGGCGGGACGGTCCGGGAGGCGCTGAAGCATCCCGGCGTGGAGCTGGTCGAACTGGTCGAGATTGACGAGCGGGTGATCGCCGCCGCCAAGCGCTTCTTCCCTGCCATCTCCTGCCGGCTGGAGGACCCCCGGGCCAGGATCATTGTTGGGGACGGCGTCGGCCATGTGGCTGCGGCCCAGGACGCCTACGACGTCATCTTGGTGGATTCCACGGACCCGGTCGGGCCGGCCATCGCCCTCTTCGAGGAGCCGTTCTTCGCCAGCCTGCACCGCGCGCTCAAGGCAGACGGCCTGTTCGCCGCCCAGACCAAGACCCCCTACCTGGACGGGACCCTGATCGGCCGGATCCACCACTGGGTCGCCAAGCGCTTCCCGGTGGCCGCCCTGTACACCGCCGCCATCCCCACCTACCCGACGGGGCTGTGGTCCTTCATGCTCGGAAGCAAGCGCTACCGGCACGACCACCCTGACGAGGTCCGGGCGAAGGCCCTCGAGACGAAGTACTACACCCCCCAGGTCCACCGGGCCGCCTTCGCGCTCCCCCGCGCCGTGGAGGAGGCCCTGGAGCGCGCCGGGAGCACCCTGCCGTGAACGGCCGCTTCCTGGGCTGCCGCGAGACCGAGGCGGGGGCCCAGGCGGTCCTCCTCGGCCTCCCTCTCGATGCCACCGGATGCGGCCGGGCAGGAGTGAAGGACGCGCCGGCGGCGATCCGGCAGGCTTCGCAGTTCCTCGAGGAGTACAGCCTCCCGCTCCGGGCGGACCTCCGGGAGGTGGGGGTCTACGACGCCCTCGATCTCCCTCTCCCTCCCGGGAACCTCCTGGGGGCGCTCAAGGCGATCGAGGACGAGGCGCAGCAGGTGCTGGCGGCCGGCCACCCGCTGCTGGCGCTCGGCGGGGAACACCTGGTGACCCTCCCGCTTGTCCGGGCCGCGGCGGCCCGGTCCCCGGACCTCCGGGTCCTCCAGCTCGACGCGCACGCCGACCTGGCGCCTCACTACGGGGGGGAGCCCCTCACGCACGCCACCGTGATGCGCCGGGTGGTGGAGCAGGTTGGGGCGGGCCGGCTCGTGCAGGCGGGGATCCGGTCAGGGACGGCCGAAGAAGTGGCCTTCGCCGAGGCGAATACGCTGTGGTTCGACCCCAGGACGCCGGCGGGCCTGGACGCCATGCTCCGGGCCCTGCGGGGCCATCCGGTTTACGTCACGATTGATATTGACGTGCTCGACCCCGCCTTCGCCCCGGGAGTCAGCACCCCGGAACCCGGCGGCTGGAGCACGATGGAGGCCCTCGCCGTGCTCTCCGCCCTCTCCGATCTCGAGGTCGTGGCGCTCGACCTGGTGGAGGTCTGCCCGCCGGTTGACGCCGGCGGGGTGACCGCAGTGGCCGCCGCCCGGCTCCTGCGCGACGCCGCGATCATTTTTTTCCGTCCCTAGCCCCGCCCTGTTCCCGCCGCTCCTCTTCCAGCAGGTACTCCAGGATGATGTCGTCGAGAGAGGCGGGTCCTTCCCGGTCGTACCGTCCCGACCGGACGGTCTGGATAACCTTCTCGTGCTGTCGCTGCATGAGGGCGGCGATCTCCCGGGCAGGAGCGCGCCGGGCCACCAGGTCGGCGTAGGGCGTCTTGACGCGGTGGAGGATGCTGCCGGCGTGGTACAGGAGAGTCAGGATGTGGGGGTTGTCCTCCCCGAGGTCCTCGGTCTGTACGTGGTAGGTCTTGGTCCGGTACTGGACGTCGGTGTTGAGACCCGGCAACATTGCGTTCCACCATACCATCCCCCCCGGGAGAGGACAAGGGCAGGCCGGCCGGGCGGGACGCCGGCATGGCGTCATTCCGGCAAGGGGCGGGGGGTTGCGAGCCCAAGGCTGACAGCCGGTTAGGGCGTGCCCCCTTGGCCGGGTTCTTGCAAAGCCGAACGCGGGAGAGCCCTGCTCCGCGGCAGCGAAAATCCCCCGGGAGGCCCGGCTTGACAGAGCAGAGGATGGGGCTGAGCGGCAGGCTGGAGCAGCTCGGCCTTCCCGACGTCTTCCAGATCCTCCATCTGAGCAAGAAGTCCGGCCGGCTCGCCCTCACCCGGCGGGAAGGGGCCGGGATGATCATTTTCCGCCACGGGCAGATCCTCTACGCGGCCTCGGACTCCGTCCGGGATACCCTCGGGAACATCCTGGTCACCCAGAAGGCCCTCACGGAGCAGCAGCTTCTCACCGCGCTGGAGGAGCATCACAGCGGCCCGGAGGGCAAGCGCCTGGGGACGATCCTGGTGGAGCGGGGCTGGATCACGCAGGAGGTCCTCGAGCGGGCGGTCCGGGAGCAGATCGAGCGGGTCATCCACGAGTTCCTGACCTGGGAGACCGGCTTCTTTCGGTTCGAGCCTCTCGAACTGGCGGACGAGGGGGAGATCACGGTAGATGTCCAGGACTTCCTCCTCCGCAGCGGCCTCAACCCCGAGAACGTCCTCCTGGACGGGCTCAAGCTGCTCGGGGAGCGCCGCAAGGGGGGCGAGAGCCTCGGCGGCGCTCCGGCGGGCAAAGGGGCGGAGGCCCCCGCTGTGAGCCTGACCAGCCTGAAGCAGCTCCTACTCGAGATGCGCTCCCCCGCCTGCACGGGCGAGGTGAGCCTGATGGTCCTCCGCTACGCGGCGCAGCACCTGCGGCGGGGGGTGCTCCTGATGGTCCGGCGGGACGCCCTGACCGGCCTCAGCCAGTTCGGCCTCAGTCTCCCGGAGGGCTCGCCGGACGAGCGGGTCCGGGACCTCCGCGTCCCCCTGGACGCGCCCAGCCTCCTCAAGGACGTGGTCGAGTCCCAGGCCTCCTTTGTGGGACCGATCCCCAAGGGGAAGGTCCACCAGCGGTTCCTCAAGCAGATCGGCGGTCTCACCCCGGTGGACGCCGTCGTGGTCCCCATGCTGGTCAACGGGCGGGTCGTGGTCGTCTTCTACGGGGACAACGCGCCCGAGAAGCGCCCCGTCGGCCCCGCCGACGGCCTCGAAGTCGTGATGGCCCAGGCCGGGTTGACCATGGAGAAGAACCTGCTCGAGCGGAAGATGCAGGCGGCCCTCACTGCCGACTAGGCCGGCGATGCCCCTCCCCACCTCCGTCCATCCCCTGCGCCGGGTCCTCCTGGTGGACAACGACCGGGTCATGGTCGCGCTTCTCCGCGATGCGCTGGAGGAGCGGGGCTATCTGGTGAGCGCCGCCTTCGACGGGCTGGAGGCGCTCGAGGCCCTGGAGACCGACCCCCCCGACTGCGTCATTCTGGACATGGTGATGCCCAAGGTGGACGGGGCCAGGGTCTGCCGGGCGATCAAGGAGGACGCGTCCCGCCGCCACATCGGGGTCGTCCTCCTCACGGGGATCGCGGCGGAGGGGGAGGAGACGCTGCGGGACCTCGGGGCCGACGCCTGCATCGCGAAGCGGGAGGTGGCCAAGACCGTGGAGGACGTCGCCGAGGTGCTTGGCCGGCTCTCCGCCGGGGCCGTGGTTTCTGGGCGGGTCGTGGGGGGGGAAGGCCTCCAGCCGCGCCAGATGGTCGTGGAACTCCTCCGGGAGAACCGCCATCTCGCGCACCTCCTCCGGGTGCTCGGGGAGGGGGTCCTCGTCGTGGACCAGGCCTCGCGCGTCACCTACGTCAACGGGGCCGCCGCGAGGCTCCTCGGCCGGGAGGAGGCGGCCTGCCTCGGGATGCCGCTGCGGGCGCTCCTCGGCGAGGCGGCCGGGGGACCGCTGGAGGAGACGTTACGCCGCCTGGCCCGCACGGCGGACGGCGCGACGGGCGACGTCGTCCTTCCCTGCCGCGAGCGGCTGATCCGTTTCACGGCGACACACCTGGCGGGATCCGAGGACGGGAGCGGGGCCGTCCTGGTCCTCCGGGACGAGACGGCCATCCTGCGGCGCATCGAGGAACTCTCGGCGCTGAACGAACTCGCCGCCCTCTTCCTCACGGCCGGTGACCAGACCAGCATGCTCCGGCTCGTGATGGAGCGCCTCACGACCCTCATGCAGGTGGAAGCGGGCTCGCTCCTTCTGGCCCGTCCCGACGGTCAGGCCCTCACCTTCGCGGTGGCGCTGGGGGAGAAGGGAGGGCTCCTCGAGGGGCGGGAGATCCCCGCCGACCAGGGGATCGCCGGGTGGGTCTATCGGCGGGGGCAGGCGCTCATCATTCCGGATGCGCGCAACGACCCCCGCTTCTTCAGCCAGGTGGACGGCCAGACCCATTTCGAGACCCGGTCCATGATCTGCGTCCCCCTGCGAACGCGGCGTCGGGCGCTCGGGGTCCTCCAGGTCATCAATCGCCTCGACGGCGCCCCGTTCTCGACCGAGGACCTCAACTTGCTGGCCGCCATCGCGCTGCACGCGGCCAACGCGATCGAGAACCTCCAGTTGATCCGGGAGCTCCGGGAGCACTCCGAACGACTGCAGGACGTGGTCCGCGTGCGGACCTCCGAGCTCGAGACGGCGAGCGGGTACAAGGCGCAGTTCCTGGCGAATATGTCCCATGAACTGCGGACGCCGCTGAACGCCATCATCGGCTTCTCGGAGGCGCTCGAGCAGCAGCTGTTCGGGTCCCTCAGCCCGCGGCAGGCCCGATTCGTCGGGAACATCGCGAAGGCCGGGCGGCACCTCCTGGCCCTCGTGGACAACCTGCTGGACTTGACCCGGGCCGAGGCGGGGACGCTGACTCTTTCGGCGCGCCCGGTCGTCCTGGGGGAGGCCGTCGAGGCGGCACTCGAGACCGTCCAGGCCCGGGCGGCGGCGAAGGGGATCGCGCTGGAGAGCGCCCCCGACCCGGGCGCGACCGCCGTGGAGGCCGACCCCGAGAAACTGGCCCAGGTCCTCCTGACCCTGCTGGAGAATGCGGTGAAGTTCACGCCCGAGGGGGGAAGGGTCAGCGTGAGCGCGCGCCTGACCGGCGCGCAGTGGGTGGAGGTCGCGGTGCGGGATACCGGAATCGGGGTGAAGGCGGAAGATGCCGAGCGGATCTTCCGCCCCTTCGAGACCGGGGATCCCTCCGCCTCCCGGCACTATCAGGGGGCCGGGTTGGGCCTGGCCCTCTGCCGGCGCCTCGTGGAGATGCACGGGGGCCGGATCTGGGTCACCTCGGCCGGGGAGGGCCAGGGGAGCACCTTCACCTTCACCCTCCCCCTCCGCCAGGGCAAGTCCCCGCTCGAGACCTAGCCCTCCGCGCCGCGCTTCAGCGAATCCGGTACGTCTTTGTCAACCGGGTACTCCCGCGGTCCAGCTCGACCCGGACCATGCTTCGCGCCGGGTCGCTCTGCACCGCGCGGTAGATCCCGTAGAGGCTGGCGAAGCCGTCGCCGTGAGCACGCCGTCGCTCGCCGCCGAGGTGATCCGGTACTGGATCCCCGCCTGTAGGGAGAGGGTGGGCTGCACGGCCGGCCACACTTCGGCGAGGACGCGGCCGGTGTCCTCCAGGGCGGCCTGCACGTCGCCGGCGTTCACATCGTAGACCCCCGGGGCGACCTCCCGGACCCGGACCTTGCCGAGCACCTCGGCATCGAGTGGCGCCCTGGGCGAAGGCCACGGGCCGGGCGGCACCGCGGAGGCGTTCGGCCCCCCGGGGGGGGCAGCGGGGGACGCCCGGGAGGGCCGGAGGACCTCGACCTCCAGGGTGGCGCGGGAACCCTCTAGCGCCACGAGGAGGGGGTCCGGATGGGCAAGGCGCTCGACGGGTTTATACCGATAGCGCACCTGGTCGAGCAGGACGATGCCCGTGAAGCGATGCCCCGGGAAGCCGGGGATCGGACTCCCCGCTGCCAGGGACAGCAGCCGGCCCCTGGGCCCC